>JBBSII010000262.1:0-6403 GCA_038232175.1 Thermomicrobiales bacterium | reverse complement strand
CGGCGAGCACGCTGACGATCAGGCTGTTGCGGAGCCACGTCAGCACCGGCGCGTACCGGAAGACGTCGATGTAGTTCCCCGTGGCGACGGGATGCGGGATCCAGCCCGGCGAGAAGACCTCGCTCTCCGGCTTCAACGAAGTCAGCACCAGCCAGACGAAGGGGATGCTGAAGAGCGCCGAGAGCGCCACGAGCAGCAGGTAGGTGCCGATCCGCCCCGTGCCCTGATGGCGCGGAGTACCGCTCGGTTGCACGCCCGCGCCCCGCGTACGTTCGACGGTCACGGGCGGGACGGCGATGGGTCGGACCGTGCGCATTGCCATGCTTCCTAACCTCCTGCTCCTTCCCTTCGAGGGAAGGGGAGAAATGCGTTCGATCCTCTACTCCACTTCCGTGCTGACCCAGCGCCTTGAGACGCGGAACTGGATGAGCGTCAGCGCGAGGATGACGAGGAAGAGAAGCCATGCGATCGCGGACGCATACCCGACGTGAAAGTACTCGAACGCCTGCTTGAAGAGGTACATGATCGCGAACAGAGCGGCGTTCTTTGTCCCCCCGTCCTTGTCGTACATCACATATCCCTGCGTGAAGACCTGCAAACCATTGATCACCGCGACGGTCGTGACGAAGAAGGTGACGCCGGAGAGCATCGGCAGGGTGACGTTGCGGAATCGCTGCCAGCTGTTCGCGCCGTCCAACTCCGCCGCCTCGTAGAGCGACGCGGGAATCCCTTTAATCCCGGCGAGGAAGATGATCATCGCGCCGCCGAACCCCCAGAGGCTCTGGATGACGATGGTCGGCTTCAGCCAGAAAGGATCGACCGTCCACGCGGGCGCGGACAAATGGACGAAGCGGAGCGTCCGGTTCAGGAGGCCATCGTTCGGGTTCAGGATCCAGAGCCAGAGGTACGCGCTCGCCACGACAGGCGTGAGAGACGGCAGGTAGTAGACGGTGCGGAAGATGCCCTGCGCGCGGGATGCCCGGTTCAGCAGCAGCGCGAGACCGAGCGCGATGAGGACATGGAGCGGCACGTACATCGCGGTGTAGATGAAGGTGTTCGCGAGCGACTTCCAGAAGAGCGGGTCATCCGTCAGCAGCGTGCGGTAGTTGTCCAGCCCCGTCCAGTTCGGGGAGCGGACGACGTCGTAGTTCGTGAAGCTGAAGTAGATCGACGCGATGATTGGCCCGGCGGTGAAGATCATGAAGCCGATGATCCACGGGCTGATGAAGAGATACCCCGCCAGTTTCTCCTCGGAGAACCAGCGTCGCGCCGTGCGCGGTGGTACGATTGCGGCCATCGTGACACCTTTCCTCACCCCCGGCCCCTCTCCATCGCCCGTAGATCATGGTATAGGTCAGTTCCATTTGGCGATGGAGAGGGGAGGGGAATTGAGCATGGACGGCTGTTACGCCTTGAATGAATCGATGTCGCGCTGCGCCTTCTCGTTCGCGCGGTCGAGCGCGTCCTTCGCGCTCCGCTCGCCGGAGAGCGTCGGCTTCACGCCCTCGTTGCCGAGGTCGTCGTCCAGTTGCTTACTCACCGGCGAGGAGGAGATGGGCGACTGGAGGCTCTTGTCGAGCAACTGCGGGAAGAGTTTCACCGCGCTATCGAACTTCGGCGCGATCGGCTCGTACAACTTCTCGATCTGCATCTGATCGACCGCCTTATCGCCCGTCAGCGCGGGGATGTACGGCTTGTTGTTCTTCTTCTGGTTATCTTTGGTCGCGCTTGCGCCGATCATCCAGGTGTTTGGGTCGTTCATGAATTTGACGAACTCCCATGCGGCGTCGGCGTCCTTCGCGCTTGCGGTGATCGCCCACGCGCTCCCGGTGGTGAAGCTGATCGGGTCGCCCCCGCCGCGCTTCTTCACGGGGACGACGGTGAAGTTGAGGTCCGGCGCGACGCGGGCGATGATGCCGAGCATCCAGTTCTCGTAGAGCGTCATCGCGACCTGCCCACGCGCGAACTGCTCGTCGTTCTGCCACGCGGACGCGACCGCCTGGTACGACTTGAAGCCGCCTTGATCCTGGTACGCGCGGTTGCCCCAATCGAGCGCCTCGACGATTTTGGGGTCGTTGAAGCTCGCCTTGTTCCCGTCGCCGCTGAGGAAGGCGCCGCCGTTGCCGAGGCCCCAGAGGTAGAGGAAGCCCGCGCCGTCCTTCGTGTACGTCTTCGGGTCGAAGCCCCAGCGATCGACGCGGTCGCCGCTGCGCTTCGTCAGCCGCTTGCCGACATCGATCAGCGCGTCCCAATTGGCGGTGTCCATCTGGGCGGCATCGACGCCGATCTCCTTCAGCGCATCCACGTTCACATAAAGCGGGCGCACGGTCATGAATTGCGGGATGCCGTAGGTCTTGCCGCCGTATTTCACCTCGCTCGTCGCGGAGGGGTAGAAGCGGCCCATGTCGAACTTGTCGCGCTGGATATACTCGTCGAGCGGCTTGAGGACGCCGCGCGCCGCCCAACTGCTGAGCGTCGTGCGGTCCAGCCAGAGCAGTTCGGGAAGTTGTTTGGAGGCCGCGCCGGTGAGGATTTTCTGATCCTCCACCTTCGGCACGATATCCAGTTTGATGCTCGGGTACGCCTTCTTGAAGGCATCGACGCGCGCGAACGCGAGCGGATTCGTCTCCTCAACGCCGAAGCCCCATTCCGTGATCGATGTCTGCCGCGTGAATGCCGCCGCCCCGCCCGTCGCCGTCCCCGAACCCGTCGTCGCGCCGGAGGAGCCGGAGACCGCCGTGCCGCCGCCGACTGCTGCGGCGTCCGGCACCCGTGTCACCTTCTTATCCCCGCCGCACGCCGCGAGCAGCGCGGACGCGACCGCGCTACCGCTGATGGCGAGCGACCCCTGGAGCAATTGCCGCCGCGTCAGTGGCAGGATACCCGGACGTGATCGTCGCGTCATGTCGCGCTGTGTCATATGTCCCCCTTGTGTCATCCGATGTGCCCCGGAAGCCGCGCAGTACGCAGACAAAATCCGGCACCCTGCGGCGCGGCGAACCGCTCGTTGTCTGGAATTGCGTGCGATTCGCGCCGCGTCGGCCCGTCGTCATCCATCGATGTGCCGCCTCGTGATTACTTTCTGGTATTGATAGTCAAACACATATCGACTATTGCTATTCGCACATCAACCATCGCGAGAGGAAGGTAGCAAGATATATGCCACTTTCCCGCACCCCGATAATGGTCGTGCGCGCCATAACGCACGGGGCTTTCCGCAGTCAGTCGTCACCAACTGTTAGCCGTCAGCGAGAAGACAGAGTCCCATACAATGATAGTATGGCTGCTATGCGATACTGCATTAGGACTTGCGCGGTTGGGGCGATTTCCCCGGTGGTGGCGGGCTGCAGCCCGTCACCACCATCTTCTCTCGTGTTTGCGCCAGTTATGCACGAATCTCAGGACCCGCGCATTGCACCAGTGATAATTATTTTATATTTTTAACTGTGGTGGCGATGGCGTCCGCGACCTGATCAGTGGTGGCGGTGCCACCGAGGTCGGGGGTGCGGACCGTGCCAGCGGCGAGGATCGCGCCCATCGCGGCCTCGATAGCGTCCGCAGCGGCGGCTTCGCCGAGGTGGCGGAGCATGAGCGCGCCCGCGCCGATGGCGGCGACGGGGTTGGCGACGCCCCGCCCCACGATGTCCGGCGCGCTGCCGTGGACGGGTTCGAAGAGCGAGGGGGCGCGGCCCTCCGGGTTCAGGTTGCCGCTCGCCGCCACGCCGAGGCCGCCCGCGAGCGCCGCGCCGAGATCGGAGAGGATGTCGCCAAAGAGGTTCGTGCAGAGCATCACGTCGAAGTCCTGCGGATGCAGCACCATCCGTGCCGCCGCCGCATCGACGTAGAACCTGTCCAGTTGTACATCCGGGAACTCGGTGCCGACCTGCGCGATCACCTCGTCCCAGAGGGTGTAGGCGTGGCGCATCGCGTTCGACTTCGTGATGTTCGCCAGCCGCTTTCGGCGCGACCGCGCGAGATTGAAGGAGTACCGCGCCACCCGCTCGGTGTTCCCCCGGCTGATGACGGTTAGTTGCGAGGCGGTCTCCCACGGTGTGCCCGTGCCCGTGCGCCCGCCCGGCCCGGCCAGCTCGCCCTCGACATTCTCTCGCACGATGACGAAGTCGATCTCCTCCGGCTTCGAGTGCGCCAGCGGGTTCGGGATGCCGGGGAGCAGCCTGCAGGGCCGGAGGTTGATGTATTCGTCGAAGGCGATGCGGAAGGCGAAGAGCGTCTCCGCGAAGGCGACATCGTCTGGGACGCCGGGCGTGCCACCGTGCGCGCCGAAGAGGATCGCGTCGAAGGTGCGGAGGGTGTCGAAGCCGCCGGGCGGGATGATCGGGTCGCCCGTTTCGAGCGACTTCCGCGCCGACCAGTCGAAATCGGTCATCTCCAGACGGAAGCCACCCGTCGCTGCCTCCGCCGCCCGGAGCACGCGCACCGCCGCCGGGATGACCTCTCGCCCGATCCCGTCCATCGGCATCACCGCAATCCGGTACGTCCGCATCCCCACGCTCCTTCTCCGCTATACGACTATCGCGCGGTGAGTATACGCGATGGCGAGACGGAGCACGCGAAAACCTCCCCGCGAGCGGGGAGGCATTCCGGCAGTTGTCGCACAAGGGGAAACGGTTACCCCTTCTTGTCACGCGGGTCGTGACCGTAGCTGCTGCGCTCGGTGATCTTGCCGTCCCGCGTGTGGATCTCCAGTTCGGCGCGCTCGCGCTTCGCCGTCACGGTCGCGGCGCGCACCGCCGCCTCCTTCGTCGTGTGCAGCGAGGAGGCGCGCTTCGCCCCCTCGCGCTTCACGGCCCAATCCCGCTCACCCTCATGCGGGATGACGTGCACCGGTCGGGTTGCCATCCGATTCCTCCTTAACGCGATCGTTCGCATTATCAATAACTCCGTTGATGCCATAAGCAACATGCGTACCACAAGAATTTCCTCTTCAATGGTACGCCGTACGATTTCGCCGGTTTCTTCGTTATAGAGGGTGAATCGTCCGTTCATGCGTCATTCATGTGCGTTGCGCTATCACTGGCAGCACATGATGTGCGCACAAACGGCACGACTGGCCTGTGTGCGTGTGGAAGGGCAGACGACGGAGGGCGGAGTAATCCGAAACGTATGATCGAAGGGCATCGCGCGCGGATGGGCGCGGGCGTGGCGAACACGACGGCATTCTGGCAACGGCTTCTCTCGTGGCGGGTCGCGCTCGGCGTGATCCTGCTCCTCGCCGTGCTCGTGCGGATGCCCTTTTTGCACGTGCCGCTGATCACCGATGAGGGCGGCTACGCCTACACCACGCACTACGGCCTGAGCGGAAAGACGCTCTATCGCCTCCTCTGGTTCGACCGGACACAAGGCATTCTCTGGGTCTACCGCGTCATCTTCCAGACGCTGGGGCAGACGATCTTCGCCATCCGGCTCTTTGCCGCCCTCTACAACGCGGGATCCGCGCTGCTCGTCTATGTGATCGGGCGCAAACTAGCCGACAAGCGCACCGGGCTGCTCGCGGCGCTTCTCTTCGCACTCTTCTCCGTGATGCCCCATGTGCAGGGGTTCACGGCGAACGCCGAACTCTTCATGACCCTCCCCGCGCTGGCGAGCCTCGCGCTCCTGCTGCCCGCCGACGCGCTTCGCATCGACCCTGCCGCGCCGCTCTTCTCCCGCACGAACACCGTCGCCACCCGCTGCATCCTCTTCAGCGGTCTCTGCGCGGGCGTCGCCGTCATCATCAAACCGGCGGAGATCGCGGCAATCGTCATCGCGGCGGCGCTGTTGCTGCTCACCGCGCGGCGGGCGGGCACGCCATGGCGGGGAATCGTTCGCACACAGGCCGTCCTCGGCGTTGGCGTCTTTGTCGGTGTCCTCCCCGCGATCATCGACGGCTTCGCGCGCGACGGGCGGGCATACATCCGGCAGGTACTCCTCTATCGCGGGGCGACGGAGTCGATCATCTCGCCGCATGCAATCGGGCGGCTCGGCCACTCGATTGGGAACAGCCTCGTTGTTGGCGGCGACGTGCTGCCGCTCGTCATTCTCACCGTGCTCGCGCTCACCGCGTACCGGCACACGCTCCCGGCGGACGCGCGACGGCTCGCGCCCCTCTGGTTCCTCGCGAGCCTCGGGGGGATCGCGCTCGGCGGCAACTGGTTCACGCACTACTTCTTCCAGTTGCTGCCGCCGCTGGCGATCTACGGCGCAATCGGCGTCCGCGCCGCGTTCGTGCGCGGGGGGGCGGCGCTCTGGCGCGTGCGGCTCGCGACGATGCTCAGCCTGAGCGTGATGCTCACTGCCGCCTACGCGGGGCACTATTTCGTCGCGCAGCCCGCCGAGATTTCGTGGGACCTCTACCACGACCGCGCGTATCAGGCGCAGGGGCCGCTCGTCGCGTACCTTAAGG
>JBBSII010000261.1:0-6404 GCA_038232175.1 Thermomicrobiales bacterium | reverse complement strand
GGAAGAGCGCGAGCAGCGCGCCGAGCGCGTCCCGCCAGTAGACGCGCAGGTAGCCGAGCGCGCGCCATAGCGCCTTCCCGCCGCCCGGCTGCGGCGCAAACCCTCCCCCCGGACCACCACTCGGACGCTGCGCCAATCACGACTCCTTAAAGAGAGAGAGGATTGAACCGCGAAGACGCGAAGAACACGAAGGGGAAAGAGAGATTAAGAGTCTTCTTTCTTCTCTTCTCTTCTTCGCGTCCTTCGCGCCTTCGCGGTTCAATCCTCTTTCTCTTTAAGGAGTCGTGATTGGCACAGCGTCCGAGTGGTGGTCCAGGGGGAGGGTCTGCACCGCAGCCGGGGGGCGGGAAGGCGTTGCGGCGCGCGCTCGGCTACCTGCGTGTCTACTGGCGGGACGCACTCGGCGCGCTGCTGGCGCTCTTCCTCGTCTCCGTGGCGAACCTGATCGCGCCGCAGATGATCCGCCTCGCCATCGATGGCGGGGTGACGCAGCACCGGCGCAACGACCTCATCCTGGCAGTCGTCGTGCTGATCGGGGTGGCGGCGCTGCGTGGGTTGTTCAACTTCGCGCAGGGCTTCCTCGCGGAGCGCGCCTCGCAGGGTGTCGCGTACGATCTGCGAAACGCCCTGTTCGCGCAGATCGAGCGGCTCAGTTTCAGTTATTACGACCGCATTGAGGCCGGTCAACTGCTCACCCGCGTGACGAACGATGTCGAACAGATTCGCGGCTTCGCGGGGAACGGCGTCGTGCAACTCGCCTCGGCGGTCGTGATGCTCGTCGGGAGCACGGCGCTCCTGCTCCTGCTGAACTGGAAGCTCGCGCTCGTCGCGCTGGCGACGATCCCCCCGCTCTTCCTGCTGCTGCTCCGGTTCGTGCGGCGCATCGGCCCGCTGTTCGGGCAGGTGCAGCAGACGCTCGGGCGGCTCAACACCGTATTGCAGGAGGACCTCGCCGGTATCCGCGTCATCCGCGCCTTCTCGCGCGAGGCGTACGAGACGGAGCGGTATCGCGCGGTGAACACGGAGTTGCTGAACAAGAACCTCCTGACCGTGCGGGCATTCTCCAACAACTTCCCCTTCGTCTTCCTGCTCGGCAACCTCGGCACGCTGGCGGTCGTCTGGTACGGCGGCTGGCAGGTGATCGGCGGGCAACTGACGATCGGCGAACTCGTCGCGTTCAACACCTACCTCGGCTTCCTCCTCTTCCCGATCCTGACGATTGGCTTCCAGGCGGCGGGCATCTCCCGCGCGGGGGCGAGCGCGCTGCGCGTCTTCGATGTGCTCGACGCGCCGCTCGATGTGCGGGACGCGCCGGACGCCGCGCCCCTCCCGCCAGTGATCGGGCGGGTCATCTTCGACGATGTCCACTTCCGCTATCCGGGCGGGGAGCGGGAGATCCTGCGCGGCGTCACCTTCACCGCCGAGCCGGGGCAGACGGTGGCGATCCTCGGCACGACCGGCTCCGGTAAGAGCACGCTGATGAACCTCCTTCCCCGCTTCTACGATGTGACGAGCGGCGCGGTGTGGGTCGATGGGCACGATGTGCGTGCGGTGACGCTCACCAGCCTGCGTGGGCAAATCGGCATCGTGCTCCAGGAAACCCTCCTCTTCAGCGGCTCCGTGCGGGACAACATCGCCTACGGCAAACCAACCGCGACACAGGATGAGGTCGAGGCGGCGGCGCGGGCGGCACAGGCGGACAGCTTCGTCCGCGCCCTGCCGCAGGGATATGACACGGTGGTCGGGGAGCGGGGCGTTGGGCTGTCCGGTGGTCAGCGGCAGCGCATCGCCATCGCCCGTGCGCTCCTCGTGGACCCGCGCCTCCTGATCCTCGACGACAGCACCTCCGCCGTGGACACCGAGACCGAGGCGGCGATTCAGGTCGCACTCGACCGCCTGATGCGCGACAGCCACCACACCGCCTTCGTGATCGCCCAGCGGATCAGCACCGTGCGCGACGCCGACCTGATTCTCGTGCTGGACGAGGGAAAAATCGCGGCGCAGGGCACGCACGCGGAACTGCTGCGCGACAGCGCGCTCTACAACGACATCCTCGGCTCGCAACTCGTCGCCGACACCGGCGAACCCGTCGCGGTGGGATAGATGGGAAATTTTAGCCACAGAGGCACAGAGGACACAGAGGAAGAGAAAGAAGAAAGGAAGGGAGACCAGACGAATAGGAAACTCTTCACTTCCTTTCTCTTATCTCCTCTCTTCTCTGTGTCCTCTGTGCCTCTGTGGCTAATCAGAATCAGGATTCGGGGGGAGTAGTGGCGCAGGGGATGCGGACGATAGCGGATGCGTCGCAGGAGCGGGCGCGGAACCGGGGCGCGACGGCGCGGCGGCTGTTCGGGGAATTGGGGCCGTACCGGGATGGCATCCTCGTTGGGCTGGCATTCACGCTCCTCGGGGCGGTGGGGCAGGCGCTGGGGCCGTACCTGATCGGGCGGGCAATCGACCACGCGATCCTGCGGGGCGACCGCGCGGATTTGGGCCGGACGATGATCGCGCTCTTCGTCGTTTATGGCGTCGGCGCGCTCGCGTCGCGGATGCAGGTCTGGCAGGTCGGCGCAATCGGCCAGAACATCCTCGCGACGATGCGCGCGCGGCTCTTCGACCGCCTCCAGCGCCTGCCCCTCGGCTTCTACGATAGCCGCCCGGTCGGCGACCTGATGAGCCGCGTCATCAACGATGTGGACACGCTGAACCAACTGCTCTCGCAGGGGCTGGTGCAACTGCTCGGCGCGCTCTTCAGCCTCGTCGGCATCCTCGTCGCGATGCTCGCGCTCAATGTGCCGCTCGCGCTCGTCAGTTTCCTCATCATCCCCGTGATGCTCCTGACGACGACCTACTTCGCGCGGCGGGCGCGGCAGGCGTTCCGCACGACGCGGGAGACCGTCGGCGACGTGACGGCGGAGTTGCAGGAGGAGATCACCGGCGTGCGGGAGGCGCAGGCGTTCAACCGCACCGAGGAGAACATCGAGCGCTTCCGCAAGCGGAACGCCGCGAACCGCACCGCCAATGTGCAGGCCGTCGCGATCACCTCTGCCTTCTCCCCGACGATCGACGTGCTCAGCACACTGGCGACCGCGCTCGTGATCGGCTTCGGCGGCTACCTCGTCTTCCACGGCAGCCTGACCGTCGGTGTGCTGACGGCGTTCCTCATCTACGTGCAGCAGTTCTTCCGCCCGATCCAACTCGCCTCGCAGGTCTACGCGCAGTTGCAGGCCGCGCTGGCGGGGGGCGAGCGCATCTACGCCATCCTCGATGAGGAGCCGGAACCCGTCGATCCCCCCGGCACGCCCGCGCTGGGCCGCATCGCGGGGGAGATCGTCTTCGACGATGTGACCTTCGCGTACAACGTCGGTCGCCCCGTGCTCCACAACGTCACTTTCACCATCGCGCCGGGGCAGACCGTCGCGCTCGTCGGGCAGACGGGCGCGGGCAAGACGACGATCGCGAACCTCATCCCCCGCTTCTACGACACAACGGGCGGCGCGGTGCGGATCGACGGGCGTGATGTCCGCGCAGTGACGCGCGCCAGCCTGCGGGGGCAGATCGCGATGGTGTTGCAGGAGCCATTCCTCTTCACCGGCACCGTCGCGGCGAACATCGCCTACGGCAACCTCACCGCGACGCCGGGGCAGATCGAGGCGGCGGCGCGGGCGGTGGACGCGCATGACTTCATCGCCGCATTGCCGCAGGGATATGACACCCTAATCGGCGCAGGCGGCGGGACGATCAGTCAGGGGCAGCGGCAACTGATCGCCTTCGCCCGCGCCATCCTCGCGGACCCGCGCATCCTCATCCTCGATGAGGCGACGAGCAACATCGACACGCGCACGGAGGCGACGATCCAGCACGCCCTCAGCACCCTGCTCGCGGGCCGCACGAGCGTCGTCATTGCCCATCGTTTGAGCACGATCCGCAACGCCGATCTGATCCTCGTCATCGAGGACGGCGCAGTCGCGGAGCGCGGCACCCACGACGAACTGCTCCGCCTCAATGGTCGCTACGCCGACCTTTCCCGCCGCCAGTTCCCGGCAGCAGTAACGAGGGGCGAGTAACGAGGGGCGACAAACCGGGAGAAACCAAATGAACCGCAGAGGCGCAGAGGAGAGGGGATTGAACCACGAAGGCGCGAAGAGCGCGAAGGAAAGAGGAGGAAAAAAGAGACGCTCATTCCCATCTTCGTGTCCTTCCGGGTGCCCTCGTATATTGGAGGTAACGGTTCGCGGCGGATTGAGAGGACGCGGGTGCCCGTGCAGCAACGACTGCGTCCCAGAGAGTGCCCCCTTCCTCCGGGACGCGGCAAGTCTGGACCGTATCGAGTGGCCTTGACCACGCATCACGAGGCAAGACGCCCGCCGCCCGCTGAACCGGAACATGATGCCATCGTCGCGAAATGGAGGAGGAAGATGGAGAACCCGATTGCCAGTTACCAGTTGTATGTGGGGATCGACATCGCAGCGGCCACTTTCACCGCCGCGTGGATGCCACCCGGTGGAGCGCCCACCCCGCCCGTCACCCATCCCCAACAACCGAGCGGGTTCGCTTCCCTGCAGCGCCAGCTCGTCGCGACCGACACCCTGCCTGCCGCCACCCTTGTCGTCCTCGAAGCGACCGGCAGTTACTGGGTCGCCCTCGCCGTCACCCTGCACACGGCGGGCTACGGTGTTAGCGTCATCAACCCCTTGCAGGCGCACCACTTCGCCAAGGCCCGGTTGCGACGGGCCAAGACCGATCCGCTCGACGCCCAGAACCTGACGCAGTTGGCCGCTGCGTTGCAGCCCGCAGTGTGGACACCCCCGCCTGCGGTCTACCACGAAGTCCGACAGCGCCTCACCGCCCGCGATGCCCTGGTGGCGATGCGGCAACAAACCCGCAACCAGCGGCACGCGCTCCTGCAATGGCCGGTGGTCGTCGCCTCGGTGCGGGATCATCTGGACGGCGTGATCGCGATGCTTGACATGCGGATCGCCGATTTGGAGAGGGAGATTGCCATGGTGTCGGCGGCGAGCGATTGGGCGGAGTCGCTCGCTTGCCTGACGAGCGCGCCGGGGATTGGCATGCTGACCGCCGCGTGGCTGCTGGTGAGCACGATGAACTTCACCCTGTGCGCCACGCCCGAGGCGGCGACGGCCTACGCGGGGCTGGCACCGATGCCGCATGTGTCGGGGACGAGCGTGCATGGGCGGTCGGGCATCGGTCATGGCGGACAAGGCCGACTGCGCACCGCCTTGTACATGGCGACGCTGGCGGCGGTGCGGCACAACCCGGCACTCAAGTCCTTCTACGCCCGCTTGCGCGCGGCGGGCAAGCCGAGCAAGGTGGCGCGCTGTGCGGCGGCACGCAAGCTGTTGCACCTGGCGTGGGCACTGGTGACAAAGCAGCAACGGTATCAGTCGAATTATCGAATCGTCGATCCCGCACTGGCTGCTGCTTGACAACTAATACCGTATCTCTGGGCAGTATTCGTGGTTCAATCCCCTCTCTGCGTTTCTCTGCGTCCTCTGCGCCTCTGCGGTTCTCCCCGGTTTGTCGTCCCCGGTTCCCGGTTACTTGCTACTCCTCGATGTTTCGCGCGCGGTGGTATGATCGCGGCAGGAATAGGCCCGATAGCAGAGCAATGAAAGGGAATCGCCAATGCAGTGGGTGACGCGCGCGGGGGTACGACTGGACCGGGCGGCGATGATCTGGACGATCCGCACCTTCATCGACCCGACGGCGGAGATCGCGATTCTGCCGGAAAATGAGGTGATGGCGTACGCCGGGGAGAACGGCGCGACCGCCTTCCACCACCCGCAGGCTGCGCTCCGCCATCAGGGGTCGCGCACGGGCTTTGACGCGCTGCGCGTCCACTACGAACTGACGGACCCGGCGCTCGCGCTGATGTCGATGGTGCTGCGGGGCGCGGAGACGAGCGACAAGAGCCTGACGCAGTGGTCGCCCGGCATCGCGGCGGTCACTTCCGGGATGCGACGGCGCGCCGAGACGGACGAGGCGTTCCTCGCCGCCGTGACGCCCGTACTGGAGGGGCTGTACCAGTGGTGCCAGGATCAACTCGCCAACCCCGGCAAGGCGCGCACGGAGTAAATTGCCGGCGGTCTCTCGCGGGAGTACGGCCCTGTGTGGTCACTTCGATACGAGCGGGGAGGGGCACATGCCACAATTCGCGTTTTCGCGCTTCCTGAATGTCCGCAATGCGTACAGCCCGAGTATCAGCCCGGACGGTGCGCGGGTGGCGTTCCTCTCAGACATCACGGGCGTGCCGCAGGTGTGGGGCGTCCCCATCGAAGGTGGGTGGCCGGATCAGTTGACCTTCCACACGGAGCGCGTCGCCACGGTGGACTACGCGCCGGACGGCGGGCACATCCTCTACGGCATGGACACCGGCGGCAACG
>JBBSII010000260.1:0-6439 GCA_038232175.1 Thermomicrobiales bacterium | reverse complement strand
GAAGAATATCGGCGCGATGGCGGGCGCGACGATCGTCGCCGTCGCGGACGTGGTGCGCGAGGCGGCGGACGCGCTCGCGGAGCCGCACAACGCGGCGGTCTTCGGCGACTACCGCGAGATGCTGGAGCGGGTTAAGCCGGACCTCGTCTACTTCTGCACCCCCGCCTTCGACCACGCGGAGCAGGTGGCATTCGCGGCGGAGCGCGGCGTCAATGTCTTCGTCGAGAAGCCGCTCGCCACCACCGTCGCGGAGGCGAAGACGGCGGCGGATGCCGTCGAGAAGCACGGCATCCTCTGCACCGTCGGCTACCAGTGGCGATACAACCCGGCGACGGATGCGGCGCGCGCGGCGCTGGCGGCCCTCCCGCCGACGCTGCTGGCGGGATGGTGGTACTGGACGATCCCGGTGGTGGACTGGATCAAGGACATGCGCCTCGGCGGCGGGCAGATTTTCGATCAGGCGACGCACCTGATCGACCTGATGCGCTACTTCGCGGGCGATGTCTCCGAGGTGTACGCCGCCTACACGCGCAACGCGATCCCCGAGG
Source organism: Thermomicrobiales bacterium (assembly GCA_038232175.1). Taxonomy (GTDB): domain Bacteria; phylum Chloroflexota; class Chloroflexia; order Thermomicrobiales; family JALYUS01; genus JALYUS01. The sequence goes on along the minus strand of JBBSII010000260.1, from coordinate 5,891 downwards.
CGGAGTTGCCGAACTGGGACGCCAACGCCCTGACGCTGAAATTCGCGGGCGGGGCGGTCGGCAGCCTCCACACCACCTACGCGCTCTTCCCCGGCATCCCGAATAGCAACGGCATTGACGTGACGGCGCGCGAGCTCTTGCTGCGGATCAATCTCGGCAAGAGCGCGATCTTCCGGCGCGGCGCGGAGCCGGAGCGACACGATCAGCCGCCGGGTTGGAGCATCGACCAGGCGATCATCCCGATCATCCAGCGCAACGACCGCGCGGCGATCCGCGCGACCGCGCGGGAGGCGATGAAGAGCGTCGCCGTCTCGCTCGCCGCGAACTACTCCGCCGTCACGGGCAGGATCGTCACGATGGACGATTTCATCGCGGACCCACCCACCGACACGCCGATCATGCCGACCGATCGCCCGGCATTCACCGCTGCGAGCACCGAAACTCGCACCGGCTACTGAGAGGAGCGGACGATGCAGCGCGTCGAGACGAACGGCACGGCGACGAGCGTCGGCCAGTTGGCGCAGACGAACCGCGTGTTCGGTGCGCCGCCCCTCTTCGACCCGGAGCGCGGGACGACGGTGATCGAGCCTTTGGGCAGCGGCAACGGCTGGTGGGCGGGCGCGCCGAGCGCCCTCTGGACGGGCGACCGCTACTACCTCTCCTACCGCATCCGCCGTCCGCAGCCGGAGCGCGGTGGCGAGACGCGCATCGCGGCGAGCGGCGACGGCGAGCGGTTCGAGACGATCTGGGTGGGCAAGAAGGAGCAGTTCGACACCCCCTCGATCGAGCGGTGCGCCCTCGTCCGCGCCGACGATGGGCGCTGGCGGCTCTACATCAGCTACGTGGACGGCGCGACGGACAAGTGGCGGATTGACCTGATGGAGGCGGACAGCCCCGATGCCTTCGACCCCGCGCGCCGCGTCCCGATCCTGACGGCGGAGCAGATCGGCGCGGAGGGCGTCAAGGACCCGTGGGTCTGCCAGGTCGGCGGCGTCTGGCACATGCTCGCCTCCTTCGCCACCACCCCGCCCGACCTCGCGGGCGACCATCGCGCGTTGCACGGTACACGGGACATTTACAACACCGGGCATACGAAATCCTGCACCGGCCTCGCCACGAGCGCGGACGGCGTGCGGTGGCGTTGGCAAGGCGCACTGCTCGAACCCCGCGACGGGGGATGGGACGCCTATGCCGCCCGAATGAACACGGTCGTGTATCGCGCGCCGTTCTGGTTCGGCTTCTACGACGGCAGCAAATCCGTCGCGGAGAACTACGAGGAGCGGTGCGGCCTCGCCTGTAGCCTCGACCTCCGCCGCTGGGAGCGCCTCAGCATCACCGGCCCCGCGATCGGCCCGAACGGCGGCCCGGGGAGCGTGCGGTACGTCGAGGCGGTGCAGGGGCCGGACTGGGTGCGCTACTACTACGAATACACCCGCCCCGACGGCTCGCATGAACTCCGCACGAGTCGCGTCGTCATGCAGTAGCGCGCCGGAGCGTGGGATGGAGGGCCGAATGGCTGAGCAGCACGCAGAGCAACCGGCGAACATCGTGCTCATCATGACCGATCAGCAGCGGTGGGATGCGCTCGGCTGCGCGGGCGTCTTCCCCGTGGAAACGCCCGCGATGGACCGCCTCGCCCGCGAGGGGACGTGGTTCCGCCGCGCGTACACGAACGCCCCCCTGTGCGTCCCCTCCCGGATGAGTTTCTTCTCCGGGCGGTACATGCATCAGCACGGCTGCCGGGACAACAACAAGTTGCTCTGGCCCGAATCGCCTTCCTTCGTGCGCACCCTGCGCGACGCGGGCTATCGCACCGCGAACGTCGGCAAGCTGCACTACACCTGGCAGCATGATCTGGAAATCCTCGCCAGTCAGCCGCTCCTCAGGAGGATGGGCTTCACCGACCCCGGCGAGACGACGGGCAAGATGAGCGCGGGCAACCTGCGCGCCAGCCCGTACTCCGAGCATCTGCGCTCCCTCGGCGTCCTGGAGGAGTACCACCGCGACCTCCTGCGCCGCGTCGAAGCGGGGCCGATCGCGGCATACGACCAACGCCCCTCGATGCTCGGCGAGGGGGACCACATCGACGGCTGGCTCCTCCGCCGCGCGGCGGGCTGGATCGCGGAGAACGCGCAGGCGCCTTTCTTCCTGTGGGCCGGGCCGCCGGGGCCGCACGACCCCTTCGACCCGCCGGAGCCGTACGCCTCGCGGTACAATCCGGACGACATGCCCGTCGGCCCGATCGATTCCCCGCCCGTCCGGCCCGACGGCAACAAGAAGCGCCTGCCCGACGCGACGCCCCGGCAGATTCGGGAGATGCGGACGCAGTACCTCGGCAATGTCACCTACATTGACGACGGCGTCGGGCGCATCCTCGACGCGCTGGATGCGCGCGGGCAACGGGCGGACACCTGGGTGATCCTGTGCAGCGACCACGGCGAGATGCTCGGCGACCACCGCCTGCTGAACAAGAGCGAGTTCTTCGAGCAGGCGGCGCGCGTGCCGCTCATCATCCGCCCGCCGGACAATCTGGACGTGCCGCGCGGCATCGTCAGCGACGCGCTCGTCGAGCTGATCGACCTGACCGCGACCCTCGTGGCCATCGCGGGGACGGATATGCCGGGCGCGCAGGGGCGAAGCCTCCTACCGATCGTGCGCGGGGAGGCGTCTCCGGGGCGGCACCGCGAATTCGTCGTGAGCGAACTCGGCGAGCGGCTGATGCTCCGCACCGAGGAATGGAAACTCGTCGTGATCGGGGCCGATCTCCAGCCGCAATCGCTCTGGAATATGGCGGACGACCCGGACGAGATGCACAACCGCGCGGCGGAGCCGGAGATGGCGGGCGTGATCGCCAGTCTACGAGCGCACATCCGCGACTTCCTCGCGGCGACGCCCGCCGACCTCCCCGCCCCGTGGCAGCACGCCGCCCCCTATCCGCACTGGGGCCGCAACCCACTCCGCGAGATGGACAGCGCGACGGATCAACCCGTGGCGGAAAGGATTGTAACCTCGTGAACACGCGACCAACGACCGGCCAACCCCTCTCCCGCCGCGACGCGCTACGCCTCGGCGCGGCGGCGAGCGCGGCGGCGCTGCTCGCGGCGTGCGGCGGCGCATCGCCCTCCGGCAGCGCCACGAGTCTCCCCGCACCGACGGCGGGCGGCGCGAACACCGCCCCGCCAATACCCTTGGTACCGACCACTCCGGCCAGCCCGACGGCAGCGACGGGAAGCGCCGCAGCGGGGGGCACAAGCACGCAAGCGGCGACGGGCGCGAACGCGCTCAAGGTGCCGAACACCGGCGCGAAACTGCCGACGGACAAGGTCGCATTCCACTGGATAGACAGCGGCGGCATCAAGGCGACCTTCGAGCGGGCGTACTACACACAGTACCAGCAGGCGCACCCGAACATCGCGATCCAGTACGACGAACTCCCCTGGGAGGAGATCGCCAAGGTCGTGCCGCTCGGCGTGCAGAACGGCAACGCCCCGGATGTCTTCCAGGTGCCGCTCAACCTCACCTTCGCGCAGGCGGTGCAGCAGGGTTGGGCGCGCCCGCTCGACGACCTGATTCCGAATTTCGCGCAGTGGAAGGTGGCCTTCCCCCCCGGTATCTTCTACGAAGGGATCAACGTCTACAACGGCAAGACGTACACCTTCCCCTTCTGGGGTAACAAGAACACGAATCTCCTCCTGTACAATGCGGACTACCTGAAACAGGCGGGAATTGACCCGCAGGCGAAGCCGATGACGTGGGACGAATACCGCGCCGCCGCGAAGAAACTGACCCAGCAGGGCGCGGGCAAGTACTACGGCGTGATCCTCGCGGGCGGCCAGGCGGACCGCTGGGCCAGCACCGTCCGCAGCCTCGCGCAGCGGGCGGGCGCGGCGGGGGGCAGCGGCTCGTCGGGCGGCGGGATGGACATCAACTACAAGGCGGGGCAATTCAACTACACCACGGACCAATATCTCGCCGCGATTGACCTCCTGCTCGGCCTCAAGGCGGACGGCAGCGTCTTCCCCGGCTCCCTCAACCTGAACGACGCGCAGGCCCGCGCGCAGTTCCCGCAGGGCGTCGCGGGGTTGATCATCGAGGGCATCTACAATATCTCGATCTGGAAGGACCAGAACCCCGGCTTCGCCTTCGAGATCGCCAGCCAGCCGGCGCCGAACAGCGGCACGCCCGTGCCGATCGCCTACGACCCTGGTGGGGCGGAGTACTTCTGGGTCTACGCGAAGGGGAAGAACCCGATCATCGCGGCGGACATCTTCTCCTACTACGGCAGCGAGGAGGGGCAGACCGCCCTCTTGATGATGACGAAGGGGGCGCGGCAATCCGTCTTCCCGAAAGCAAATCAGGCGGCGAGCGGCGAGCCGCGCGTGCAGCGGGCGAACGCAATCTTCGACGACCAGTTGCGCCTCGGTCCCAGCCCCGCCGTCCGCAACCCGGACGTCTCGAAGGCATTGCTCGAACAACGGCCCCTGACGCCGAACTTCGGCACTGTCGTGCAGGGCATCTACACCGGGCAACTGGGCGACCCGAAGAAGGCGATGAAGGACCTGCACGACCGGTCGGATGCCGAACTGGAGCGCGCGATCAAGGCGGCGCAGGCGAAGGGCGCGAAGGTGACGCGGGACGACTGGGTCTTCCCGAATTGGGACCCGGCGAAGGATTACACCGACGCTGATTACGCCGCGCTGAAGAAATAGGCGCGGCGAGGAAGGGAGCGACCGATGACGCGGCAAACCGAACACAACCAGCTTTCCCGGCGGGACACGCTCCGGCTGGCGGCGGGCGCGGGCGCGGCGGCGCTCCTCGCCGCCTGCGGCGGGGGCGGGGCCTCTCCGACGACGAACGCGACGCAACCGGCGAGCGGCGGCGCGACGACCGTCGCTACGGGCGTGACGAATGCCCCGGCGACGAGCGGCGCGTCCGGGAATACACCCGCCCCATCGGCGGCCCCCTCCAACGCAGCGGAATTTGTCATCCCCGCGTCCGGTGCGAAATTGCCGACGGACAAGGTGAATTTCCATTGGGTGGACAGCGGGGACGTGAAGGCGTTCTTCTGGAACGCCTATTTCCCCGCGTACCAGAAGGCGCACGCGAATATCGCGGTGCAGTACGACGCGCTGCCGTGGACCGAGATCAACAAGCTCGTGCCCCTCGGCGTGCAGAATGGCAACGCCCCCGATGTCTTCCAGATACCGCAGGGGCTGACGGGCGGGCAGGTGGTGCAGCAGGGATGGGTGCTGCCCCTCGACGATCTGATCCCCGATTTCGCCAACTGGAAGACCAACTTCCCGCCCGGCTCATTCGTGGAGGGGCTGACGACCTTCAAGGGCAAGACGTACACCCTCCCCTTCACGACGAACAAGCGGTACGCCACGCTGCTCCTGTACAACGCGGATTACCTGAAACAAGCGGGGATTGATCCGCAGGCGAAGCGCGTGACGTGGGACGAGTACCGCGCCGCCGCGAAGAAACTGACGCAGCAGGGCGCGGGCAAGTACTACGGCGTCATCATCGAGGGCGCGCAGACGCAGCGCTGGGGCGATATCGTCCGCAGCCTCGCGACCGTCGCAGGCGCGATGGCATCCGGCGTAGCGGGGCCGGTACAGGACATGAACCTGAAGACGGGCGAGTACGCCTTCGCCAGCGACCAGTACCTCGCCGCGATTGACCTGCTGCTCGGCCTCAAGGCGGACGGCAGCGTCTTCCCCGGCTCCCTCAACCTCAACGCGCCCCAGGCGCGGGCGCAGATGCCGCAGGGCGTCGCGGCGATGATGCTGCAAGGCGTCTGGAACATCCCGCAGTGGCTGCACGACAACCCGGCCTTCAATTTCGATGTGGCGCCGACGCCCGTGCCGAACAGCGGCGCGCCGATGCCGCAG
>JBBSII010000259.1:0-6478 GCA_038232175.1 Thermomicrobiales bacterium | reverse complement strand
CGTCTTCCCACGGGTCCCGGGTGACCAGGGAATGATAGGCACCTTACCCTTGGCTCCGTTGGGGGGGTTCGCCACCCGCCCTCTCCGGACTACTAACCATCGTCTCATCTTCGGCGAACCCGGTGCCGCAACGCGGGCGGTTCGCGAACCGCCCCTACGAAGCAAGTTGTCAGCACCCTGCACGAGTTTTGCTTCCGCCCTAACTCTTGAAGTAGAACGTCGTCGGCTGCGACGAGCATGGGGTGCGCACAGCCTGCCCGTTCGCCTGCCGCGCTGGCGCGTTGCCGACGTTGTTCTTGACGAGCCGCACGCCCAACGTCGCCGGCGAGAGACCGACGGTGCCGACCGTCCAACACTGGTCAACGGCGATCTTCCAGATCTCCTGGCAGATCTTGTATCGCTCGTCGTTCGGTTTGCCGAACGACGACTGGAACATCGCAATTGCCTTGAGCAACTCCGGGTCGGTCGGCTGCTTGCCGACCTTGCCGCCACTGCCGTACCAGTTGGCGAACACCGGGCCGAGATAGGCGCCCGGATCGTTGAGCGGCAGCGTAAACTGCGGCCAGAGGGACAGTTTCTCGGTACCATCGCAGGACCACAAGAAGACCTGGTGCTTGTTCCCCTGCGCGTTCGTCGTCGCGAGCGTCCGCTCCTGCACCAGAATGTCGAGTTGCAGACCGATCTGCTTCAAGTGCTGCGTGACCATCTCGCCGATCTGGCCGAAATCGAGGAAGGCGCCGCTGATCGTCGTCACCTGCAGCCGCAGCCGCTGACCGTTGTCGGTCCGCAGCCGGTAGCCCTCGCCGTCCTTTTTCGTCAGCCCGGCCTTGTCGAGTAGATCGTTCGCTTGCTTGACATCCTTCGTGTGCCACTTCGTGCGCCATTCGGGGCCGGGATTGTACGGGGAGGTATCCTCCGGGATGGGCGAGCCTTGCGTCCCGAGACCAAGCCAGAAGGCTTCGTTCAACTGAGCGCGGTCAATGCCGAGCGCGAACGCATTGCGGAAGGCTTTGTTCGTGAGCCACTTCACGATCTCGGCGTCGCCATCGAATGACTGATTGAAGTAGAATGCCGCATCCGTGCCGACCAGGGCCGGATCGAGATGCACCGTGTAGTCGCCCTGTTTCTGGTTCTGGAGGAAAATCGGGAGTTTGGTCAGCTCCATATGGCGGGCCTGGTAATCAATCTGGCCGGCGATGCCGCGCAGCCCGACGACCTCGATGCTTTCCGCGTTCGACATGCTGATCTTGTCGATGTACGGCAGTTGGTTCCCGGCGGTGTCCACCGACCAGTAGAACGGGTTGCGCTCCAGCACCCAGGTGGGCGTGTTGATCGATGAGATCGTCTTCCACGGGCACATCACCGGCAGTTCCGTGTTCAGCTGCCAGTCGTTCTTGAACTTGAAGAACAAGGTCCAGTTGTCGTACTTCGCATCCTTCGCCATCTGGTCAACTTTGTCCTGCCCGGCGTATTTCGGGTGGAACTGCTTCAGGTAGTGCGCCGGCGCGTAACTACCCATGAGGCCACCCCGCGGCGCTTTGGAGGCGTGCCCGCCACCGAGCGCCGTTGAACCCGCGAGGACTTCGACAATCGCCGGGTACGCTTCGGGGAACTTGTATTCCACCGTGGTGTCGTCAATCTTGTTGAGCGCCCCGGGTTTGCCGTTGATCGAAAGTTCGGCCGTCCCGACCGGGAGGAGATCCTTGTTCTGGTAGATATCCTGGAACCAGAACATGAAGTCGTCGGCGTTGAACGGCTCGCCGTCGGACCAGCGCGCGCCCTTGCGCAGGAAGACCTTGCAACTCGTGCCGTCCGCGCTCAACTCCCACCCCTTGGCGAGGGAGGGGATGATCTTATTGCCGGTGTAGTCCCAGAAGAGGATTTTATCGGTCGAGTTGATCCGGTTACCGTTCTCGCCGTCGCCAGGGCCCGTGAATGCGCGACGCCAGGTGCCACCGTACTTCCCGATCTCATTGAGCGGCTTGACGACCATCGGTTCCTGGCTGACGCGCTGTTCGACCGGTGGCAGTTTCCCCGCCTTGACCATGTCCGCCAGTTGGGGCGCTTCCTTGAATGACTTGGGAATCTGCGCGGGATCGGTGATCACCTCCGCGCCTTCGAGCTTGCCGACAAGGTTCGCACCGAGGGCCGGCTTCGCCCCGCCACTCGTTGTCGGCGCTCCGGCCGGGGCCTGCGTCGGCGTGCCAGCAGCCGTGTTGCCACCGGCGGCGGCGGAACCGCCCGCCGTGCTGGTTGGCGCTGTCCCGCTGCCCCCACCGCCGCACGCTGCGAGCAGAGCCGCCAGCGCCGACGCGCTGACCCCGATCGCCGCGCCCCGCTTCAGCACGTCGCGGCGGGAGAGACGGCCCGTGAGCGCCGCCGCATAGAGGAGACCGACGTTCCGCTCGTTGTCCTGGTCGCTATCGTCCCGCACCATCGCGTTCCTCCCCCACTGCTGGTTGCGTCACACAGGACGCGACCGTCAATCACCCCACGGTCCGATATCCGGCACCGTGCCGCCTCTCAGATTGTTCTGCCCATTCCTCCACACGGTCCGACCGGGTTCACCAAGACATCCCAGTCGGGACGGGTCACGCAGTTGAGTAGGACGGATTCTTGAACGTGAAGGCACCATAGCAACGCCATCCGGTGTTGTCAATGTGATGCCGTCAGTATCTGCACGTTCCCGCAGGATGGTATGTAACCACGATTGCTCTTACGCACGAAAGCGGGGGATGCGACAACGACCGCATCCTCCGCTTTTTCTTGCTCTGCACAGGATAATTGTGGTGCCGCAGGTGGGACTTGAACCCACACGGTTATTCACCAGCGGAGTTTAAGTCCGCCGCGTCTGCCGATTCCGCCACTGCGGCACAGGGGACGCGCTGAACGCTCCCAAAGCGGAATGTAGCACACCTGCGGCGCGGAAGAAAGGGCGGGCGTCCGTCATCTCGCGGTGTTCAGCGCGCGAGATTCGGGACGCGCGTCGTTGTCGTGCGCTCGGCATCGCGCAGTTGCTCGAAGACGGCCATCGCGTCCGATGTGTGCTCGGTCGGGAGGCGGTTGAGAATCGCGGGGAGCACGCCCTGGTCCGCGAATGCGCGCGTCGATCCTCCCCACGCGACGCTCGCGAACCGGCGCAGCGTCGGGCCTGTGGGTCGCAGCCGTTGCACCGTCGCCGCCTGCTGCGCCGTCGTCAATTCCAATTTGGTGAGGAGCATCGTCGGCGCGTCCACGCCGCCTCGCCGGAGATCGACGACGAGGGCGTGCTGGAAGCGCGGGAATGCGACGTAGATAACCTCGGCGTCGACGATGGAACGCATGATCTTGCGGCAGATCGGGTCAGGGACATCGCCGGTTGGGTGGCTCACCTTGATCGTCATTCGTTCACTCGCCGAGCCGTTCGAGCGTGTCGATGTGGGCGACCGCCTCCTCCAGCGTCCCGAAGACCCCGGAGTAGCCGTCCGACACGCGGCGCAGGAGGTAGGCGGCGCGCGTCTCCGGCGTGAGGCGATACGCCTCGCCGAGGGACGTGGCGCTATAAATCGACCGACCGGCCATCGTCCCGAGCGAGACGAGTTCCCGCCCGTGCACCGTACGCAACTCCGTCGTCATCGTCTCTCCTTCATCGACCACCTCGATGGGGTCCGCCTCCATCGGGAGGCTTGACGTTGGTTCCTTTGTCATCGCGCGATCCCGCCGTGTCGTGCTCATTGCCCACCGCTTCGCGATGATGTGGATGTGGATGTGGATGTGGATGACGATAGGGGCAAGAGTAACGCTATCATGCATTCTCCATCTGAAGAGTGAATCGCAGGGACATGGCCGCTCGTGGTCAGGCCATCAGCGCCGAGGGTCGGTCCGCACGACGCTGCGTATCGGGCATTCCGGCAGCGCGAGTAGATCATCCGTCCACTGGTCGTCCACGACGGTTTGCAGATAGGGTTCCTCGCGGTTCTCGACGACGATCTCGACGTGCGCCCGTCTGCCGGCCACCTGCGTGTAGAAAGCCTCGCCACCGGAGTTGATCGCGGCGGTCACCTGCCAGCGCGTCATCTGCCAGCCCTTGCCGGCGAGATGCGTGATTCCCTTGTGGGGGACGGCCTGCGGATGCTTCGTGACGCAGGTCACTTCCCGCTCAATCGTTGGAGGGTTGGCCACGACGTTTTTCTCCTCTATCGTTCGGCCGCCATCCCGCGCCGACCGGACCGCCGATGGCTCGTCCCCCGGCTCCCCTTCCCTCCGAGGGAAGGGGTTGGGAGTAAGGAAAATCCTAGGTGCGGTTCGTGATCTTCGCCCACAATTGGCGCAGTTTCTCGACAAATCCGCCGCTGGTCGGACTTGCGGGCTTCTGGGGTGACTGCAGGGGATCCCTCGTCTTCCTGTGAGGATCGCAACGCCCTACGAGCAGCGCTCCGGTCCGGCACCAATACCAAAACTATTACCTTCGGGGCCGGTCGTGCAGGCACTCGTTGCCGAAGAACACTCATTGTCCGCCTCGTCTCACCAGTTTACCACGGGCGCGTCATAATAGCCAGAATCGTAAGTGGAAAGAGGCAAGTAGGAAAAACGTACTGCTTCGTTCGTCCAATAAAACTACGCATGGGCGGAGGGGAAGCCAACCTACGAGACACCGAAGATACCAAACCGGATCGACGCAGAGGACGCAAAGACACAGAGGACGCAGAGAGGATCAGGTTTTAACACAGAGCGCGCAGCGTTCACAGAGAACACAGAGCAATTTTCTTTGTTTCTCTGTGCCCTCTGTGTTAAGACCCTTCTTCGCGTCCTTTGCGTCTTTGCGGTTCCATTGGTTTCTCTCCACACCCGCCGGGGCGGTTCAGACTCCGGAGATTACGCGAAGAAGTCGTGGTCTTCCTCCAGAAGGTAGGCTTGTGCGGCGCGAACGTTGAAATCGACGCCCATGCCGGGGCGATCCCCGACCGCGATGAAGCCGTCCACGACCATCGGGTCGGGCAGCCCCTCGACGATGTCGTGCCACCACTCCGGCTTGCCGGTGGGGTACTCGAAGGCGATGTAGTTCTCCGGCAGGGTGGCGCAGACCTGGACGAGGGCGGCGAGGCCGAGCAGCCCGTCACCGGTGCCGTGCGGGGCCATCAGGATGCCGTGCAGATCGGCGTACTCCGCGACCCACTTCAGTTCCGCGATGCCGCCGATGTCGCACGGGTCCGGGCCGAGGATGCTGACGGCGTGCCCCTCGATCAACTCCTTGAAGTTCTGCCGGAGGTAGATCTGCTCGCCCGTGTGGATCGGGGTCGAGGTGCTGCGCGTCAGGTCGCGGTAGAGGTCGGCGGAGACGTACGGGACGTAGTCGCCGGTGAGCAGGTCCTCCAGCCACATCACATTCAGCGGCTCCAGCGCCTTCGCCAGCCGGATCGCGTCCGGCACCGTCCAGCCGGGGCCGCAATCGAGCGCGAGGCCGATCTCGTCGCCGAGCACTTCCTTCATCGCCTCGACGCAGGCGATGACGTGCTTCAGGCCGTGTTCGGTCAGCAGACCACGGTCGCGGTTGCCGTGGAAGCCGACGGGCTGGGGCGTGCCATAGTAGAAGTTGGGAATCTCCTTAAACATCTGGCTGTGGAAGCCGATACCCTGCTTGACGATGGTGAAGCCTTCTTTGGACTCCTTCATCCGCGCCGTGTTCTCGGCGTAGTCGGCAGGTGTGTAGCCGGTCATCGACGTGCGCACTGCACCATTGTAGACGCGCACCCGGTCGCGCACCTTGCCGCCGAGCAGCTTGTAGACGGGCAAATCGGCGGCCTTGCCGGCGATGTCCCAGAGCGCCATCTCAATCGCGCTCACCGCGCTCCCCCACGGCTTGAACGCCCCGCGATGGCGAATTTTGAGCATCACCCGCTCGACATTCGTCGGGTCCTCGCCGACGATGTACTGCGTGTACGTCAGCACCTGCGGTTTGAGGTAGGGCTTGTACGCCTCGATCTGCCCGTAGCCGCTGATTCCCTCGTCCGTCACGATGCGAACGACCGGGTTCTGCCCGATGACCGCGCATTTCAGGTCTGTGATCTTCATTCTTCGCGATGCTCCTCCCATGATCTCCCGTCAACGGCATCCGAAATCGTGCGTCACCATGCTTCAGCGTAGGGGAGGTGGCCCGTGCGGTCAATGAATTGCACCGGGCGTGTGGATACCTGTTGGCGTCGAACGAGGCGGATTATGAGAATCCACCTCGTCATCGCCACATCTTCTGTTGGATTGATTACGGGGTCGCGTCGGGTGGAACGGTGCCGCCCGGCGTGTTGTCCTCCGTCTTCTGATCGCGCTGGGTAGAGAGGCTCTGCGCCAACTGCGTGAATTGAGCGATTACCGCGTCTACACGCGCCTCAGTCTGCGCTGCTGTCGCATCCTTGTCCTGCGCGGCGGCTTTCAACTGGTTCTGCATCTGGTTCACGAGATCGCGCACATTCTCCGGCACCTGGGTCGGATCGTCAACCTGGAT
>JBBSII010000258.1:0-6495 GCA_038232175.1 Thermomicrobiales bacterium | reverse complement strand
GACGCCGCGCGCTTCGAGGTACGGCCCCAGGCCGATCTCCTCCGTCACCATCGACTTCGACTTCGTCAGCCGCGTGACGCCCTTGCGGGCGCAGAGTTCCGCGATGTAGCGGTTCGCGTCCTCGGCGCTCGCGCTCTCGTAAACGGTCGCGCCGTTGCGCTCGGCCATCTCCTTGAATGCCGCGAAGTAGCCCGGTGTGTCGGCGATTACCGCGTCCTTGACCGCCGCGAGCCGGTCGCGCAGTTGCTCGAAGGTGTGGCCGGATCGCTCCATCTCGGCACCGGCGGCTTGGGTGTCTGCGGCGGTGCCCTCCACCGTCCGCACGGGCGCGGGACCCTCGCCGTAGGTCTCGCCCGCGCCCTCGCTGTCGGCGTACTCCGCGAAACTCGTGTCCCGCCCGTTGCGCCAGTTGCGCTGGAACTTGAGCAGACCGACGCGCATCCGCTCGTTTCCCAGCGCCTCGCGGTACCGCTGCGCGAAGGGGGCCGGTGCGTGGTGATCTGCCGCCGCGCCGCGCGGCTTGCCCCGCGATGTAGCCCGCTCATCCGGCGGTGTCAGCGCGCGCCTAGCCCAGAGGACACCGTACGTCGCCGCGACACCCGCGCCGAGCGCGAGCCAGCCGATGTGACGCCCGCCGCGATCCTCATTGTTACTGGCTTGCATGGGTACGCCCCCCGTTTCCATTGTCAGCTGCCGCCGCTTTCCCGGCCCCCACGCTGTCGAGGAGCAGGATGCGCAGTTCCGCCGGGCCGTGCGCGCCGACGCTGAGGCTCATCTCGATGTCCGCCGTCCGGCTTGGCCCGGTGACGAACGAGGCATAGCGCCCCGCCGGTTCGCCGTCCGCGCCGGTGAAGCGGTCGCGCAGCCATGCCCCCGCCTCATCGAGGCCCGGCACGAGGCGCGCGACATCGAGGACGACGAGGTGCCGGTGCGCAAGCATCCGCACGAGGCGATCGGCGAGCGAATCGGCGATCAGGTACGACCCCGTCTCCGCGATCCCGAGCGACGCCTCGGAGATGCCGATGGCCGCCGGGCCGAACGTCGCCATTGGATTGGAAACATCGACCGGGGTGAGCGTCACACCGCGCGACTCCAACCGCTCCCGCAGCGCCGGGTATGTCCGTTCCAGTGTCGGGGCCAGCACGACGCGCCGCACGTCGGGCGCGACCGCCGCCGCGAGATCGGCGGCGAGCGCGGCGACCGCATCGAGCGCGGTGACGCGCTCAACGATCACGCCGAGCTTGCTGACATGCGCGCTGAAGCGTTCCTGAAGCGCGTCATTGTCTGACGCGCGTGGTGTAGCAATGGGGCTGTTTGCAATCACTGGTCGATCCCCCGTGTGTTCTCGATGAGCGAAATGGTCGTGTGCAATTCCGTTGCACGGTTGGTTCCGTGCCGGTCACTACTCTACAAGGTTTCCCGATGGGCCGCCACGGAAGCCAGCCAACCGGAATGTGCGACACTACGCGGGTGAACATGTGCGGACTCCATAGCGCGAGGGGCGGCAGGGGATGGGAGAGACCGAGAGACCAACGCACGATGATGACCGCGCAGACGTGCGGGCAACGTCGGCGTCGCCCCGATTCGCCACGCACTTCAAGGTGCGGCACTACGAGATGGACGCGCTCGGTCACGTCAACAACGCGGTCTATCTGCACTATCTGGAGCAGGCGGCCTACGAGCACTCCGCCGCCGCTGGTTTCTCCGACGAACGTACGCGAGAACTCGGCGGCATCTGGATCGTCCGGCGGCACGAGATTGAGTATCTGCGCCCGGCGACGGCGGGCGACGTGCTGCAGGTCGTCACGTGGGCCGTCGCATTCAAGGGCGCGCGAGCCTTCCGGGATTACGCGATCTACCGCCACGAAGGAAGCCCTGACGGAACAAACGGGTTACCCACCGACCGATTTCTCCCGCCCGATCATGCCCCGGACGGTGAGCCGCTCGTGCGCGCCCAGACACTGTGGGTATGGGCGGATCGCGCGTCCGGCAGGCCGCGCCGCATCCCGGTGGAACTGTACGCCGCCTTCCTCGGCGCGCCGTTGGGCGATGGCGCGGATACGAGACCACGCCCCGCGTAGCCCGGCGCTTTCGCCGCCCGGCGCATCGGCGGTGGTTGCGGAAATACCTCGGACGTCTTATTATTAGAACTGCTAACAGTACGGTCGTATAGCGGTACGGCTGTGGCGTCGTGTCGTGACGAGTTCGCGACAGCCGTGCGTATTTCACCCGTGAGAAGCGTAATTTGCGGGAGGCATATAGCGGTCAAGGAGTGGAGCGGATGCGGCGTGTAGTGAGCGTACAAGCGATCGAGGCGGACGCGGTGTTGCGCGATGGCGAGCGAATCGGCGCACCGCCCATGGGGAAGCGACCGGGGCGCACAGCCCGCCCGCCGCTGAAGCAGACCTTCCGCGCGCTCCGCAACCCGAACTACCGGCTCTTCTGGATCGGCCAGATCGTCTCGATGGTCGGGACGTGGATGCAGCGCGTCGGGCAGGCGTGGCTTGTGCTCCGGCTGACCGATTCCCCGCTCGCGCTCGGCATCGTCACCGCCTGCCAGACGCTCCCGGTGCTGCTGCTCGCGCTCTTTGGCGGCGTGGTCGCCGACCGCGTGCCGAAGCGTCGCCTGCTCGTCATCACGCAATTGGTGATGCTCGCGCAGGCGACGCTGCTCGCCGCGCTCACCGCGACGGGGGCGATCAATCTCGTCTCGCTCTCCATCCTCGCCGCCGTGCTCGGCGCCGCCACCGCGATGGACAACCCAACGCGGCAGGCGTTCGTCAAGGAGATGGTCGGGCCGGACGATGTGCCGAACGCGGTGGCGCTCAACTCCATCGTGATGAACACGGCCCGGTTGGTTGGCCCCGCGCTCGGTGGTGTGACAATTGCCGCCATCGGCGTGGCGGGCTGCTTCACCGTCAACGCGGTCAGTTTCCTCGCGGTGATCGGCGGGTTGCTCCTGATGCGCCCGGAGCGCTTCTTCGCGGTGGCCAGCCCGCCGCGCGGCAAGGTGCTGGCGCAGATCGGCGAGGGGCTGCGCTACTCGGTGCGGACGCCGGAGATCGCCCTCGTGATGCTGCTGATGGGCGTCATCGGCACCTTCGGCTACAACTTCACCGTGCTCCTGCCACTGATCGCGCAGTACGTGCTCCACGCCGGGCCGGTCGGCTTCGGCGCGCTCGCCTCCGCGATGGCGGTTGGCTCGCTGATCGCCGCCCTGGGGATCGCCTACAGCGGCCGGGTCACGCAGCGCACCTTACTCACGGGCGCGGCGGGATTCAGCGCACTCCTGCTCTGCCTGGCGCTCTCCAATGTCTGGGCCGTGACCATCGTGGTGCTCGGGGCGCTCGGTTTGTTCAGCATCATCTTCACGGCGACGGCGAATAGCCGCCTCCAGATCGTCACGCCGCCCCAGTTGCGCGGCCGGGTGATGAGCCTCTACACGATGCTCTTTCTCGGCTCGACCCCCATCGGCAGCCTCGTCCTCGGCACGCTCGCCGAGCATCAGGGCGTCCGGGTCGCCGTTGGTGAAATCGCCGCCATCTGCGGCCTCGGCACCGTCGCGGGCCTCCTGTACATTCGCCGACAGCACGCGCGGTCAGCATTCGCCGCGCGTGGGGACGAGAATTACCTGGCGTGATTGGAAGGGCATACCAGCAACGATGCGTCCTGCCCAAAGGGAACCCGACGGAGAACATGGAGAAAGGAACTGATGCTGACTACTTCGCGATGTCAACCACGACCTGTTTGCCACCGAGAGGTTCGTACTTAAACGTCGCGAGTTTCGCATCCACCGGCACCTCGAAGACAACCCATCCTCGGATTTTATCTCCAGGGCTATTATTCCCAGCACTGAGGGAGGGATTCACCACGTCGGTGAACGTGCTTTGATACTGCCGCCCTTCAGAGTCCTTCACGGTCGCGTAGAGCGCATTATAGCTGGCCGGCTTCGTATCGGTATTCTCGATTGTCATATCAACCGCGACGAAACGGTTGCCTTCCTTTGGCTTACTCACCTGTGTCGGCGGTGCCGGATCGCGCACTTCAGTAACTGTCACGGTCATTCCCTGCACCGCAACCTTTTCACCGATCTTCGCACGAGCCGGAGTTGTCGCCGTAGCGGCGGAAGTGACCGTAGCGGCTGTCTTTGTCGCTGACGCTGACGCTGCTGTCGTTGGCGCGGCGGTGGAGGCAGCGGATTGTGTCACGGCAGTCGTCGGATTCGATGCGACTGATGCAACTGCGGTAGCCGCTGTTCCCGGTGTCGCTGTCGCTTTCTTATTACCGCCCCCACCCGCCACGCTCGTAATGATCCCGATCAGGATAAGTCCGCCGATTCCAATTGCAATCCACTTAAGGAATCCGCGCCGCTTCTTTGGTGGCGTCTGTGGCATCGGCTGCTGATATTGCGGCGGATACCCCTGTGGCGGTCCTGGGGGTTGGCTATTCGGTGGAGGTTGATATGGCGGTTGCCCCGGTTGCTGTCCCATCACGCTTTCCTTCCCATGGTCAGTGGTGTCCATGCGCTTATTCGCACGTCCACTTCGTCCGTAACTGTCCCGCAAGCGACTTAACTTATAGTTTATGGACTACCGCTTGGCAAGCCCTGAATCTTGTTTGTGTGGACGCAGAACAACTCGGTCTCCGTATTCGACAGTTGCGGAGAGCGCACGGCTGGACACAGGAAATGCTCGCTGAAAAGGCGGGCATTCACCCTGTGTATCTCGCGGGGATTGAGGGCGGAAAACGGAACCCATCGTTCAAGAACCTTAACCGCATTGCAGCGGCATTGGAGATTACTCTTTCGCGGTTGTTTGCAGAGAACGATGCAACTCAATAAAACGCGAAAGCGGGATGCAATCAGTAAGGTACCGGCATGTGCGTATGATCTATCTACTTTCTCAATGGTACTGTTTGTATTCGACGCTCTCCTCCGGTACGATGACAACTTACTACATCGCCACAACTCGTTACTCGTCTCTGCGCCGGGAATTGCCGCATATGGAGCGTGGAACAGAGCGTATGGCCCCGCTTGTCGGTGGGGAGAAGGAAGCAATTGGTATGTGCCGTTTGTGTCGGTTCGGAGCCGTGTCAATCGCCGTGCTCTCGATTCTCGTATCCGTCATGCCGATCGCGGCGGCGAACGCCTTCGCTAGCCCGCTCTTTCAGCAGCAGTGGCGGGTGGGCGAGGCGTTCGCGCCGAACTTCTGGGGGCCGCTCTCCTCAGCCCGTGACGGCCAGCAGGAAGCCTACGCTGACGCGCCCGGCGGCACCCGCCTCGTCCAGTACTTCGATAAGGCGCGCATGGAACTGACGAACCTGAACGGCCCGGCCACGAATGGTCTGCTCGCGCGCGAACTGATCCTCGGCATGATGCAGACCGGCGATGCCACCTTCCAGAAGGGAACGCCCGCAGCGATCCCCGTCGCCGGCGACCTCGACAACGGCGGCCCGACCTACGCCGCCATCAGCGCGAACGGCTCGGTGTTGATGGTGGATGCCGCCGCAGCAATTGGTGAGCCGACGACGCGCTCCCTGAGCGCCACCGGCACCCTCGGCACCTACAACGGCGCGTATCTGAACGATCCATACGCCGCCGGATCGCACCTGGAAGCGGCGACGCTGCACAACGTCCCGAAGGCGTTCTGCGATTTCCGCGCGCGGGTGGGGCTGTCGAGCATCGGCTACGCGATCACGGAGCCGTTCTGGTCGAATGTCAAGGTCGGGGGGCAGCAGAAGGACGTGCTGATTCAGGCGTTCGAGCGGCGCGTGCTCACCTACACCCCGACAAACCCCGACCCGTACAAGATCGAGTTCGGCAACATCGGCCAGCACTACTACGCATGGCGTGGCCAACCCTCAACAACGACCGGGGCGACACCCCCGCCCCCCGCCACCGCGAAGGTCACCGGCACGGTGACGTACCTTGAGCGGATCGCCCTCCCGCCCGACGCGGTCGTGACGATACGACTCGTGGATGTGTCGCGGGCGGATGCCCCGGCGGTCGTGCTCGGCGCGGTGACGTTGTCGGCGGCGAACGGCTCGGTGCCCTTACCGTTCACCATCGCGTACGACCCGACGAAAATTCAGCCGCAGGGAACCTACGCGGTGCAGGCGGACATCAAGGACGCAAGCGGGGTGCTGCTCTTCCGAAACACGACACAAACCCCGGTGATCACCAACGGGAACCCAACGACGGTTAATGTGGTGATGCAGAAGATCGGCTAACAGGCGCGGGTCTCTGCGTACATCGCCGCGCCGCCATCGCGCCGGGGATCGGACGCGCTGACCCACCCATCGTCGCCCGCGACGATCAGTTGCACCCGCCCCTGCAACGAATCGTACGCGAACGGTCGGGGGCGGAGCCGGTGACCGTGGGCTTCGAGCGCGCGGCCCGTCGCGATGGGTAGCCGCGTCTCGGTGAGAATTGGGCCGCCCTCGCAGTGGATACGCGGCGCGGCGACCGCCTCAATTGGCGTCATGCCGAAATCGACG
>JBBSII010000257.1:0-6497 GCA_038232175.1 Thermomicrobiales bacterium | reverse complement strand
CTGCGATCGGTGATGTCGCGGATCACGATGACCCCGCCGCGCTCCCCGTCCGTCTGGATCGGCTGCCCGTTCGCCTCGAACCAGCGCGGGTTCCCGTCCGCCCCGGCGGTTGTGAACTGCATGGAGAACGACTCACCGCGCCCGGCGCGCTGCTGTGGCGTGGCGGCCTCGGGCAGCGGGTTGCCGTGCTCGTCGTTCGCCACGAACGGCGTCTCCACGTCACCGAAGAACGCGGAAATTCGCGCGTTCGCCATTGTGATCGCGCCCGCGTGATCCACGACGAGCACGGCATCGCCGATGCCGCCGAGGATCGCGTCCAGCCGCTCGCGCTTGCTCTCGCTCGTCAACCGCTGCGCGTCGAGCGAGATGGTGGCGTCCTGCAACTCGACGGTGCGCGCCTGCAGGTCGTCGTTGGTGGTGTTCAGTTCCTCGACGGTCGCCTGCAACTCCTCATTGAGGGTTTCCAACTCCTCGTTCGTCGCCTGCAACTCCTCGTTGAGCGTCTCGATCTCCTCGGTGGCGGCCTGCACCTCCTCGTTGGCGACGAGGAACTCTTCGTTCGCGCTGCGGAATTCGGCGTTGCGGTTGCTGAGGTCCTGATTGGCGTCCAGCAGTTGCCGGTTCGCCTCGGCGAGCCGCTTCATCAGCGTGGTCAGCCGCTCGGTCTCAGTGCGTTGCCGCGCGAGCGATTCTTCGAGCGTGGTGCGGGCCAGCGTCTTCTCGGTCGTGTCCTGCACCGTGATGAGAACGGCATCGACCGCGTCCGTGCCGTCGGCGATCTTCTGCGGGTAGCAGGCGAGTTCCAGATAGCGCACCGTGCCCGTCGCCATCTCCGTCGTGGCGACCTCCTCGCCCGTCACCGGGATGTCGCCGCGTAGCGCGGCGTCGACCGCCGCGCGGAGCGGCGCCGGTGGCATCGTCTGGACGAGGTGGAGGAAATCGTCCCCGATGCCCGCGCCGTGGATGCCGAAGAAGCGCCGCGCCGCGCCGTTGATCGCCTGGATGTCGTACCGGCGATCAACGACGACGACGCCGAGCGGCAGATTGAGCAGTAGGCCCTCGAATTTCTCGCGGGCGACGTGCGTGCGCTGCGTCTCGCGCAGGGTGCGGCTCTGCTCCGGGTTGACGAGGCGCGGCCCGCCGACCATCCGTAAGGGCGGCGCGGCGGGCATTTCCCGGTAGCGGGTCGCGGGTGGGAACAATGTGCGCTCGCCCTGACGGCGGTAGACCTTCAGGCGCGGCTCTTCCAGCGTGAAGTACTCGGAGAGCGGGTTGGTCGTTTCCGCCTTGCCGAGCACGAGGTAGCCACCGTCCCGCAGCGAGAAAGTAAAGAGCTGAAGCGCGCGTCGCTGCAACTCCGGCGTGAAGTAGATCAGCACATTGCGGCAGAGTTCCAGATCGATCCGGGGGAAGGGGGCGCGCTGCCCGAGGTCGTGCTGCCCGAAAATCGTCAGGGCGCGGACCTGCTTCCTGATCTCGTACGCATCATCGACCCGCGTGAAGTAGCGCTCGATCAGCGGGGCCGGGATGTTGCCGAGCGCACCCGCCGGGTAGACGCCGCGCCGCGCGAAGATGATCGCCTCGTTGTCCAGATCGGTGGCGAAGATGCGGACATTGAACTGCCGCAACTCCTCGCCGAGCAACTCCGAGATGAGGATCGCCAGCGAGTACGCCTCCTCGCCCGTCGCGCAGCCCGCCGACCAGAGGCGCAGTTCGTTGCCATTCGCGCGTGCCTGCTCGATCAGTTCCGGCAGGATGTGGCCCCGCAGATGGGCGAACAGGTCCGCGTCCCGGAAGAACTCGGTCACTTTGATGAGGAAACTGCTGACGAGCCGCTGATACTCGTCCGGGTTGTTCTGGAGGAAGCGCATATACTCCGTCAGCCGCCCGGAGCCGGTAGCAATCATCCGCCGCTGGAGACGCCGCATGATCGTCGGTGTCTTGTAGTTGGTGAAGTCGATGCCACTGCGGGCGCGCAACTGCTCCAGGAACGAGCGGAGCGCGCGCTCCTCGGTGGGGCGGATGGGCGCCTGCGCGTCGGTGAGCAGTTCGTACAGGATACCGCCGATGTTCTCGATGTCCGCAATGATGTCCACCGTGGTCGGTGCGAGCGATTGCGGCATGCTGGGGTAGGGGGCGGTCTCCGGGTTCTGGATGATCACCGTGCCCCCCGCCGCGCTCACATCCCGCGCGCCCGCCGCCCCGTCCGACCCCTGGCCCGTGAGGATGACCGCGATCAGCCGCTCGCCGTAGACCGCCGCCGCGCTGCTCAGGAGTACGTCCACCGATGGGTGCGACCTGCCCTCTCCATCGGAGTGCACGCGCATGAGTCCATCGGCAATCTCCACCTGCAAGTTCGCGGGGATGACGTAGATCGTGCCGGGTTCGAGCGGCGCTTGATCCGCAACATTGCGGACGGGTAATTTGCTGCGCCGCCCGAGGATCTGGCCGAGGTGGCTGACGCGTGCCGGGTCGATGTGCTGCGCGATGACGATGGGCGCGGGGAAATTGGCGGGCAACGCCGCGACGAGCGTCGAGAGCGCCTCGATCCCCCCCGCCGATGAGCCGACGACGACGAGTTGTGCGGGTGGTTGCGTGTCGGCGATTGTGTTGCTCCCTTTGAGCGCCACCATCCATTTGAATCGTCGAAGGTAGGAGGGTAGGAGGGTAGGAAGGAGCAATGGCGGCGCGTCAGTATACACGCAAATGTCTTACCGCACCCCCGGAATATGCGCGGGTGCGGGGGAATCCTACCCCCCCTCTCTACCCATGCTGCCCCAAAGGGCGTTCGCCCGCGTCGCCTCACGCACTCGCTACACCATTCGTTCCAGCAGTCTGGCGCATCGTCCGTCACCGCTCCGCGTTGCGGGCGATGAGGTAGGCGGCGATGTACGTCCGGTACGCGCCGACAGCGTCCGGCGAGACCCAGCGGACGGCACGATCGCCCGTGCGTTCCGTCGTCGGCAGCATCGCGACCATATCCGCGTGCAGGGAGGTCGCCCACTGCGTCTCGATGGTGACGGGCGTCGTGACGGCGTACGGCGTCAGGGACGATGCGCGCCGCATCGCCTCCTCAGCGCCCTGCCGAATGCGCGCGCGCGCGACGGTCGGATGCACCATCCGCGCGGCGACGCGGTTGATCCCCTCCTTCGTCACGACGGTCACGATCTCCGGCCCGAAGTCCGTGATCGCCTCGGCGGCGGTCACATCATCGCCCGTGACGAGCGCGACGGGCACACCGTGCTGCCCCGCGACCGCCGCCGCGAGCGTCGCCTCGGAGCAGATGATGCCGTTCATCCGCGTCTCGTACGGGCTGAAGGTGTGATTCAGGGTGCCGCGCGCGCTCCCCGCACGACCGTGGTAGCCGATCAGGAAGAGCGCATCGAACGTGTTGTCCAGCCCCTCGACCATGAACATCGACTTGTGCCGCCCCTGGATCAGTTCGGCGGCGGGATGCAGCAGTTCCGGCGGGAGGTTCCGCATCCGCCCGTGGCTGTCGTTGACGAGAATTTCCGTCGCGCCCGCCGCCAGCGCCCCGGTAATTGCCTCATTCGTTTCGAGCGTCGTCAGGCGGCACATCTCGTGGTACGCAGCGCTGTCGCCCATCACCTGGTCCCAGTCCACAACGCCCGCGATCCCCTCGACATCCACGGAAAGATAGACGCGCATGATTGTTCCCCCTCATCATTGGCGCACTCGACACGGCAAGTATACTTGCCGATGAGGGGAGCGGGTGGGCTGATCGTCACACGTTACGGTATGAAGGGTACGGGC
This sequence comes from Thermomicrobiales bacterium, assembly GCA_038232175.1. Classification (GTDB taxonomy): domain Bacteria; phylum Chloroflexota; class Chloroflexia; order Thermomicrobiales; family JALYUS01; genus JALYUS01. Next base: position 2,723 of record JBBSII010000257.1, on the reverse strand, counting down.
TGATGCGCCGTCTTGTCTTGGGCTTTGGGATCACCGTCGGTGTGGAGATGCTCGCGACCGCCCTCTTCTTCGTCATCGCCCATGTGGACAGCAGCTCGTGGCTGATCTACCCCGTCGGCGCGCTCACCGTCATCCCGCTACCCGTCGCGCTCGTCTTCATCTTCTTCATGATGAACCGCGTGCTCAAGGATTAGCCAGTTCGTCATCGAGCATTGGCGCGAAGAGCAGCCGCCTCAGTTCCGCATCGTCTCGCACGAGGCTGAGTCGCAGGATATATGAGTACTGCCCTCACCTTGTCACGGAAGTTGCGGTAGAAAACGTACCAGTCGAGATAGTCACGAACGTAACTACGGACGGCAGCCAGGAGCGCATCGCGCGCTTTGAAGAGCGTTTCGCATATTCCCCGATGTTCAATTCGTCAATCCAGAGCGTGTAGCCGCCGGTTTCTTCCTCCGGGATGACGTGGACGAGCTTTTCACTGCAATCAGGGCTCGCTTTGGAAGCACGATCCCTTGGCCCCTTCTCCACCGGAAAAGAGGAAAAAAGCGTGATTCACTCGGTGGGTGATGTCTCCGGCTCATCTTGATCGGTGAGCCAGACGCGCCGAATTGCTTCCCCGATCATGTCATCAACGGAGCGTTTCTGCTCAATCGCGCGTTCCGCCAGTTTGCGGAACTCATCGCGGCGCATCGTGAAGGTGTACATCGCCTCAGATGGTTCGGGCTGTGTCGTCGGAGGCATTGGTTGCGGCTGCTGCGTTTGTTGATACGTGGACGACTGAGAGACGACCTGCATCACCGACTGTCGCACCTTCTCCAGACTGACGCCGAGGCTTTCCAGCACGCCCGCCGCGATCCCCTCACCCTCGCGGACGAGGCCGAGCAGCAGATGTTCCGTGCCGATGTACTCATTATTGAGGCGGCGCGCCTCGTCCATCGCCAACTGGACCATCTTCTTCGAGCGCGGGGTTAACCCCGGATTGCCGACGATCAACCCGTCGCCCCGCCCGATGATGAACTCGACCGCCGAGCGCACCTTCGGCAACTGGACGCCGAGACTGATAAGCACGCGGGCGGCGATGCCGTCGCCTTCCTTCACAAGACCGAGCAGGATATGCTCGGTGCCGATGTAGTTGTGGTTGAACCGCTCGGCTTCCTCATGGGCAAGAACAAAGACCCTCCGGGCGCGCTCGGTGAACTTCTCCAAGTACTCGTCCACGCCCCCAATCGGCGGAATCTCCACCGGCGCCCCGATTTGCTGCGGGGGGCGCTGCGGTTCAGGATACGGAGCGCTCCGCATCAGCGGCATGATCTGTTGCCGCACCTTCTCTGGATCAACGCCCATCTTCTTCAGCGCGATCACCGCGACGCCCTCGCCCTCCCGCACGAGGCCGAGCAGCAGGTGTTCGGTACCGATGTGGTCATGATTCAGGCGTCGGGCTTCGTCCATGCTCAGTTCGATCACCCTTTTCGCTCGTGGCGTGAGGCCCGGATCGCCCGTCGCTTCCCCCTGGCCCAGCCCGATGATCGCTGCAATCTCATCCCGCGCCTTCGGCAGGGTGACGCCGAGGTTCGTGAGCACCATCGCCGCAAGCCCGCTCCCCTCGCGCATGAGGCCGAGCAGCAGGTGCTCCGTGCCGATGGAGTTGTGGTTCAGGCGCTGCGACTCTTCCTGCGCGAACGTAAAGACCTTTCGCGCCCGTTCGGTGAACTTATCGAACTTCTCGGCCATTGGATGCCCCCGATGCATTGAGGAAATTGGTGTGCGCACAGTATAGCGCGGAATGGGGAATGTATCGTGTAGTGGGCGACAAGGTAGGGCGTATGCGTTCTTGTCATGCCGGGGATGTCCTAAACCCATCGCAGAACGCATACGCCCACGCCACCGAATGTTGTCGCGCCGTGCGGGCGAATCTATGCTACGCTCCCGCCAGACACCACCGCTGCATCCCGTGACGTTCGCGCTCAATCCACGAGGAGGAATCCATGCGGCAGCCGAAGATCACCCGCATCCGCGTCCATCAGTACCGGTACACGGTCAACAACCTCGGGCCGGACTACAATGGCTTCAATCAGGTCTACGAGCCGGGGGCCAAATTCACGTACACCGGGCACATCGTCGCCATCGAGACGGACGCGGGGGTGACGGGCGAGTACCGGGGCGGGGATGCGGCGGCGCTGGCGCAACTGCCGATATTCACGCACTACCTCCTCGGCAGGAACCCATTGGAGCGCGAGTTGATCCACAACGACATCAAGCGCGCCTGCCGCAAGAACGACCGGATGGGCATGGGGCCGGTGGACTGCGCCCTGTGGGACCTCGCGGGCAAATTGTACGACGCGCCCGTCTGGCAGATGCTCGGCGGCTGGCGCACCAAACTTCCCTGCTACGCCAGCACCTATCACGGCGACCACCAGCCCGGTGGCCTGAGCAGCCCCGAGGCATTCGCGGCGTTCGCCGTCGAGTGCAAGGAGATGGGCTATCCCGCGATGAAGATTCACCCATGGGGCAACGCGCCGGTCAAACAGGAAGTCGCGAACGTCCTCGCCGCGCGGAAGGCGGTCGGGGACGGCTTCGACCTGATGCTCGACCCGGCGTGCGAGTACAACACCTTCGCGGAGACGCTGAAGGTCTGCCGCGCGTGCGACGAGGCGAACTTCCTCTGGATCGAGGACCCGATGAAGGACGGCGGCATCTCCGCGCAGGCGCACCGCAAGCTGCGG
>JBBSII010000256.1:0-6500 GCA_038232175.1 Thermomicrobiales bacterium | reverse complement strand
TCGAGCGGCACTACATGGCGAAACTGATGGGCGCGCCGAGCCGGAACAGCGCGCTCTACATCGAACGCAGCCCGATTCACCACGTCGCGACTGTCAAGGAACCCCTGCTGATCCTCCAAGGCGAGGAGGACATCGTCTGCCACCCGAGCCAGATGAACGCGATGGTGGACGCCCTCCGCGCGGCGGGCAAGGACGTTGAATACCACACCTACCCCGGCGAGGGCCACGGCTGGCGCAAGGTTTCCACCCTGATCGACGACGCCCACCGCACCGACGACTTCCTCGTCCGAAAGGTGCTGAACCGATAGAGAGGGATTGAACCACAGAGACACAGAGGACACAGAGAAAATACGAAGAGGAAAGAAAGGTTCTCTTCTCATTCCCTCTGCGTCCTCTATGTCTCTGTGGTGCAACGCAGTTCCCTGAAGAGGAGCGAGAGATGACGGTGAATGTGCGGGTGGGGGATCGGTTTCCGGATATTGCGCTGCCGGATGTGCAGGAGCGGGTGGTGCGGCTCTCCGGCCTCACGAAGCCGAGTCTGCTCGATGAGCAGTTGGGGTTCCACGACGGCTACCCGCTGATCGTCGTCTTCTATCGCGGCTTCTTCTGCCCGCGCGATCAGCAGCAGTTCCGCATGCTCGTCCAGTTCCAGGCCGAACTGGCGGTGAACTACGGCCGGCTCGTCGCGATCGGCGTGGACCCGCCGCGCGTCCATGCCGCGTTCCGCGCCGGGCTGGGGGCGGACTGGCCGTTCCTTGCCGATGAGGAGCGGGGCGTCGTCCGGCAACTCGGCATTCTGGACGAAACCGAGGGCGAATATGCCTTCCGCGCGCAGCCGTACACCTTCGTCCTGCGGCCCGACCTAACGATCCACGCGATCTATAACGGCTGGTTCTTCGTTGGGCGACCGACGCACGACGAACTGCGCTGCGACCTGCGCGCGATCATGGAGGCCCGCGCCGATTACCGATACGAGGCGTACGCCGACCTGCTCGTCCGGCGGGTGCGCATCCCGCAGCAGGAGTGGGCGGGGGGCGCACCGCCGCTCGGCGCGAGCGGGTTGCCGACCGGGCGGGGCGCCGTCCGCTGGTTCGACACGAACGGCGGTGTCGGCATGATCGCCCGCGACGACGGGAGCGACGACCTCTTTTTCTCCTTCACCGCGATCCCCGGCTTCGGCTATCGCACGGTGCGGGCGGGCACGCCGGTGCGGTTCGAGATCGCGCGCGGCCCGGCCGGTGCCGTCGCGCGCAACGTCCAGCGGGAGCCGGGCGATGAACCGGACTGACCGCCTCCTTGCCATCGTGCTGGAGTTGCAGCGGGTGGGGAAGGGGCAGCGGCGCGCGGAGGACCTGGCGGCGACGTTCGAGACGAGCACGCGGACGATCTACCGGGACATGGAGGCGCTCTCGGAGGCGGGCGTGCCAATCGTCGCGGTGCCGGGGCGGGGATACGCGCTGATGGCGGGCTACTTCCTGCCGCCGCTCAGTTTCCGGACGGACGAGGCGACGATGCTCATGCTCGGCGCTGACGTGATGGCGCAGCAGTTCGACGCGCAGTACCGCGCGGCGGCGGAGTCGGCGGCGGCGAAGATCGAGGGCGTGCTGCCGGAGTCGCTACGCGCCGAGGTGCGCGGGCTGCGGGAGCGCATCCGCTTCTTCGCGCCCGGCGATCCGGCGGAGCAGGAGACGCTGCTGTATCTGCGCCGCGCCCTCCTCGACCGGACGACCGTCCGCTTCCGCTACACGGCGCGCAATCCGAGCGACCCGGAATCGCCGCCCTACCGCGAAGTGGACCCGTACGGTCTCATCCATGCCTCCGGCGAATGGCTCATCTCCGGGTACGACCACCTCCGGCGCGACCTCCGCACCTTCCGCCTCGACCGGATCGAGGACCTCACCTCGCTCGAACGCCGGTTCGAGCGCCCACCTACGTTCACGATGCGGCGACCGGTAGAGGATGACCGGAAGATCGTCGTCCGCGCCCTGTTCGATGCCGAGACCGCGCGCTGGGTGCGCGAGTCGCGCTCTTTCTACACCGTCGCGGAGGAAGAAACGGCGGACGGGCTGCTCGTCACGCTGACTGTGCGGCGCGAAACGGACGTGTTGCAATGGCTGCTCGGCTGGGGAAGGCATGTGCGCGTGCTCGAACCGGAGTCGTTACGGGCGTTGATCGCGGCGGAAGCGACGGCCTTGCTCGACCACCATCGCGCTTCCCTTTCGCTACTGACATAACGGTGTCACGCGCGGGCGATATGCTGGTTCTAGACAGGCAATCGCGGGATTGCCGGATACGATCAGGAGGAACTGCCATGACGACCACGACGACGACGACTGCCCCCGCTCTCGGCTTCGCGCTGATGTGGGTGGATGATGTGGACGCCTCGTGCCGCTACCTCAGCGAGCAACTGGGCCTCGTACGCGAAACGGAAAGCGACGGCGATGGCTTTCGCCAGTTCGCGGTGGGATCGGGTGGCATCGGCTTCGGGCTGATCGCCACCGGGCCGCAGGGGCCGCAGGCGGGCGCGGTGCGCTTCTACTTCTACACGGACGATCTCGAAGCCCTGCGTGGCGCGCAACAGGGGCGTGGTGTGGCGGCTGGCGAGGTGAAGCGGATGCCATTCGGCGCGATCTTCGATGTCCCCTCCCCCAATGGCGAGCCGCCACTGACGATGATGCAGCAGCCGCAGTAGACCGACAGCATCAGGATGTGCAGCATACGGGTGGGCATCACCCGTATGCTGATCGGATCACGGAAAGAAACGAGGAGGTACACGCCATATGTTACGAGGACTTACCACCGTCTCGTTTTACGCGGCTGATCTGGAGGCGGCGAAGCGCTGGTACACCGAGCTGTTGGGTATCGAGCCGTACTTCATCCGGCCGATACCGCCCGACCCACCAGGGTATGTCGAGTTTCGCATCGGCGACTTCCAGCACGAGCTGGGCCTGATCGACAGCAGGTACGCGCCCGACAGTGCCGCGACCGGCCCGGCCGGTGCCGTCGTGTACTGGCACGTCGACGATGTGAACGTGACCCTCGACCGGTTGCTGTCAATGGGAGCAAAGGAGCACGAGGCACCCACAGACCGTGGCGAGGGATTCATCACTGCATCGGTGATCGATCCATTCGGGAACATCCTGGGCATCATGTACAACCCTCATTATCTCGATGTATTGGCGGGCTTTTCCTGATTCATGGTTCATCGGTCAGATGACGGCCCCCTCTCCTTCGCTTGTTAGCAAAGGAGAGGGGCGAAAATGCGGTTGGAGGGACACTGACAATGCATGACGTTGCTGCTGAGTTGATGCCGAAGGCACCGTTCGATTTCGGGCAGTCATTGGCATTCTTGCGCGGATTCCCGCTGACGCGCGGCGAGCGAATGATCGGGGAGTGCGCACTGACGCGGGCGGTGAGCAGTGAGGGGCAACCCGTCGTCTTTCGCGTTGTGGACGATGGCACGGTTGATGAGCCGCGACTGACCTGCACACTCTGGTCGGATCGGGAGGTTGGCGCTACGGTCGAGCGTGCGGTGCGCGATCGGATCGCTTTCTTCCTGAGCATCGAGGACGATCTCGCGCCGTTTTACGCGATTGCCCGCACGGACGCGCCGATGCTACCGGTGATAGAACGATTGCATGGATACCATCAGGTGAAGTTCCTCATGCCATTCGAGAATGCCGCATGGGCGATCCTCTCGCAGCGGACGCCGATGGCCACCGCACAGAAGATATGGCAGACGCTTGTGCAGCGGTACGGCGATTCCCTGACGGTCGATGGCGAGACCCATCGCGCCTTCCCGACTGCCGACCGGCTTGCGACGCTCAGCCCAGACGATTTGTTCGCCATCGTGCCGAACACGCGGAAAGCGCCATACCTGCACGCCGTCGCCCGCGCCTTCGATGACGTGGATGAAGGCTGGCTCCGCACCGCGCCGTACGATGACGTGCGGGCGTGGCTGCGCGCAATCCCCGGCATCGGGGAATGGTCCGCGACCTTCGTGCTGATCCGTGGGCTGGGCAGGATGGGGCAGATCAGCAATGAGGAAGCAGTGCTGCGGGCGGCGGCGCGCGTCTACGGTCCCGCCACCGGGACGCCCGATGGCGTGCGAGAACACGCGGCGCGGTACGGGGCGCATCAGGGGTATTGGGCGCTCTACCTCCGCACGTACGCGATGGATGCGGTATCATCGCACGGAGCCGCGTAGCGGCTCCGTGCGCTCGTGGGTGCGAGGGAAGGATTTAAGGTCGAATGCGTGGCACGCAACCAACGAGAAACGCGCTCATCGGCGGCTGGCTCTGCATCACCGTCGGCACGCTCCTGCCGATCTTCCTGATCGTCGTCGGGGTGCCACAGGGCGTCGCGCTCGCCTTCCCGGTGGCGGCGGCGCTCCTGATTCTCGGCCTGTTCATGGTCTCCGGTCGCTTCCCGTCCCAGCGCGACCCTTCGTAGCGCGCTACGTTGCGCCGTCTGGTACGATGACCGCCGCGTTTGCACACGGATGATGAACGGAGGCGGCAATGACGGACGGCGCAATGGGGCGACGGATGAAGATTGGGGTCATGCCCTCGCTCGGTGAAGGCTCGCTCAACGGCGACACACCCCGCTATCGGGACATTCAGGCGATGGCACAGGCGGCGGAGGGGATCGGCCTCGACTCCTTCTGGCTCGCGGATCACCTCATCTATCGCTACCCGGATAAGGACGAGAATGGCTGCTGGGAGGTCTTCACCTTCCTGAGCGCGGTTGCGGCGGTCACGTCGAAGATCGAGATCGGCCCGCTTGTCGCATGCACATCATTCCGCAATCCCGCCCTGCTCGCGAAGATGGCGGACGCCCTCGACGAGATCAGTGACGGGCGCTTCATTCTCGGCCTCGGCTGCGGCTGGCACGAGCCGGAGTACGACGCCTTCGGCTACCCCTTCGATCATCGCGTGGGTCGCTTCGAGGAGGCGATGGCGATCATCGCGCCGCTCCTGCGCGAGGGCCGTGTTGAGTTCCACGGCAAGTACTACGACGCGAAAACGGAGATGGCGCTCCGCCCGCGCGGCCCGTCCCCGACCGGTCCGAAGCTCTGGATCGGCTCGAAGGCCCCCCGGATGCTCGAACTGACCGCGAAGTACGCCGATGCGTGGAACACCGTCTGGCACGTCGATCCCGCTGTTGTGCTGGAACGCTACGCCCCGCTCAAGGCGGCCTGCGCGGCGGTCGGGCGCGACGTGGAAACCATCGAGTTGACGGCGGGCACCTTCGTCACGCTTCCCACAGCGGGCGCGGCGACGGAGGACGACGGGAAGTCGATCACCGGCACGCCAGAGGAGATCGCCACGAAACTCCAGGCTTTCGCGGACATCGGCGTCAAGCACCTCATCGTCATCCTCAAGCCCGCCGGTGCTGAGACGATCGAGCAGTTCGCCGAGGTGCTGACGATTCTGGATCGGTAGGGAGACCTAACCCCCACCGCCAGAGGGCACCCGCTTCCCCACGAGGGAAGGGGTGACTTGTCGCGCTGCCGTGCTGTTTGCCAAACGCCTCGATCTCTCGAAGGCTCACTCCCCCTTCCTCGCGGGAAGGGGGTTGGGGGGTTAGGACTTCCGCGCCCCCGCCGTCTCTGCGACCGGCGTGCGTTCCTCGTCCGTGCGCTTGGCGAGGGCGCTTGGCCACCACATCCAATGGCCGACATCGAGCGTGAGCGCGGGGACGAGGATCGAGCGGACGATCAGCGTGTCCAGCAAAACGCCGAAGGCGACGACGAAGCCGATCTCGGAGAGCACGACGAGCGGCAGCGTCATCAGCACCGAGAACGTGCCCGCGAGCACGAGACCGGCGGAGGTGATCACCCCGCCCGTCACCGCAAGCCCCTTAATCATGCCAGGCCGCGTGCCGATGTGTGTCGCCTCCTCGCGCACGCGGGCCATCAGGAAGATATTGTAGTCGATGCCAAGCGCGACAAGGAAGATGAAGGCGAAGAGCGGCAGCGAGGCATCCGCACCGCCGAAGTGGAAGACCTTGTCGAACGCCACCGCGCTCACACCGACCGCTGCGGTATAGGAGATAATCACCGTGAGGATCAGCAGCACCGGCGCGACGACCGCGCGGAGCAGCAAACCGAGGATGACGAGCACGATGAACAGCACGAGTGGCACGATCACCTGCCGGTCGCGCTGCTCGGCGCGTTTGACATCGAGGTTCACCGCGCTCGTGCCACCGACTTGCGCGCCCGGCCCGGCGGCATCCTTCACCTTCGTCCGTATCCGATCCACGGCGGCATAGGCGTCATCGCTCGTCGGATCCGCCTTCAGCGTCACGTCGAACCGCCCGAGGTCGCCCGCCCGGTCGATCTGCCCGACGGTGGCGATGCCGGGATCATTCGCGAGCGCGTTGCGCGCCGCATCCGTCCGCGCGGCGGGCTGCACAACCACCGTGGTCGGCGCGCTCGATCCCGACGGGTAACTCCTCGCCAGGAGTTTCTGCCCCGCGACGGAGTCCACGGAGCCACG
>JBBSII010000255.1:0-6513 GCA_038232175.1 Thermomicrobiales bacterium | reverse complement strand
TCGGGCCATCCTCGAACCAGAACCGGAAGCACTTGTCGAGTAGCCGCCCGGACGCTATGATCGACACGGAGGTTGGTGCGATGCATTGGATACTCGTTGAGCGCGACTGGCTCAACAGGAAACACTCTCAAGGATTCTGGTTGGCCGCGTATCCCCCGTTCGTGCCTGGATACGCGGCAGGATAACCCCGGCACGGCTTCTTTCCCATACGTCCGCGTGGGTTTGCCGTGACGGTGCGCTCCTGCCACCATGTTGGAGGAGCGTCGTACCATGCAGCATTCACCCGAAGTCATCGAAGAAGCGATCGCCGCGACGGCGATCCCCGCAGCGGTCGATCCCCGGCGGCTCTTTCCCTTTATCGCGTTCCAACTGCTCACCACGGGGACGTTCACCTCGTCCATCTGGGTGCTCTGGCTGCTGCATCGCGGCTACTCGCTCGGACAGATTGGCATCGCGGAGGCATGCTATCACATCGCGAAAGTCGCGCTTGAGGTGCCGACTGGCGCGTTCGCGGACACCATCGGACGCAAGTGGAGCCTCGTCGTCTCGACCATCGCCGTCGTCATCGCGGCGTCGCTGACGTGGTGGTCGCCGGTCTTCCCGCTCATCATGCTCGCGCTCTTCATCGACGGCGCGTCCGGCTCGTTCCGGTACGGCGCGGATCAAGCGTACCTCTTCGACGCGCTGAAGGATGAGGGGCGGTCGCACCGCTTCGTCCGCATCCTCGCGAACATGCTCGCCGCGTCGTACTTCGTCGCCGCGCTGGTTGGCTGGACGGGCGCGTGGCTCTCGGAGTGGTCGTATGCGTGGCCGTTCAGCCTGAATATCGCGGCGGCGGTGATCGCGGGGGGCATCGCCACGCTGCTCCCGGAGCCACGCCGCGCCGCAGGGCACCGGACGCTGCGCGGCGTCCTCCGCACGATGCGCACCGGCATCCAGACGGTGCGGCAGCGCCCGACATTGCTCCGGCTCGTCATCTTCGCCGCCGCTTTCTTCACGGCGAACACGCTGGGCGGCCTCTACCTGCAATCGGTCCTCAAGGGGCACGGCTTCGCGAACGGCGCGATTGGTCTGACGCTCGGCATCGCCCTGATCGCCAGCGCGGGGGCGACCTGGCTCGGCGGGCGGCTCCCGGCGTCGTGGCGGGGATGGATGCCCTTCGCGCTGCTCGCGGCGGCGGTGGCGGTCGGCCTCGTCTTTCAGGGCATGGCGTGGGTGCCGCTGGTGCTCGTCGGGTTGGGCGTGCGGGAACTCTCCATCGGCATCTTCGAGCCGCTCTTCTCCGCGTGGATCAATGAGGAAGCGCCCTCCGCAACGCGGGCGACCGTCCTCTCACTCTCCGAGTTCGGCTTCAGCGTGACGATGGTCTGGTCCTTCCCGCTCACCGGATTCGTCGCCGAGCGCGCGGGGTGGGGCGTCGCCTACGGCGCGGTGGCGGCGGTGCTGGCGCTCATCGTGGGCATCATCCTGCTGACACTGCGACGCGGGGAGCCTCTTTCCTCACCCCCGGCCCCTCTCGTACGGAGCCATCGCCCGGAGGCTTCGACCTAATTAAGGTTCACGGCGGCGATGGAGAGGGGAGGGTTTGCTACAGTGTGATCGCCCTCAATCCTCAGTCCTTAGTCCTTCCCTATGCGCTCCCGATCAGCGCACCGGCGGCGAAGACGAGCGCGCCACCGACGACGACCTGGATGGCGGAGAGGATGAAGCGCGAGCCGAAGTACTTCGTCCGAATCAGGGCGATGGCGATCAACTCCACGCCGACGACGAGGTACGCGACGATCAGGGCGAGGTGGATGTCCGCGATCAGGAAGGGCAGCGCGTGGCCGACGCCACCGACGAACGTCATGCCGCCGGTGATCGCGCCGCGGGCGATTGGGTGGCCGCGCCCGGTCAGCACGCCATCGTCCGAGAGCGCCTCCGCGAAGCCCATGCTGATCGCCGCGCCGACCGCCGCCGCGAGGCCGACGAGCAGCGTCTTCGTGTGGTCGTTCGTCGCGAAGGCGGCGGCGAAGAGCGGCGCGAGCGTGGAGACGGAGCCATCCATCAGCCCGACGAGGCCCGGCTGCACGATCTTCAGAAGGAACTCGTTGTCCTTGTCCTCCTGAGATCGCGCGACCGTGTCCGTTGCGGCGCCTTCGGGCGCGGGCAGGGCGGCATCGGAGGGTTTCGTCTCGTGGGGCATCGTCACGCGGTCCGGCTGGATGCTGATTCGCCCAACGCGCTGCAACGCCGTCGCGGGGACGAGGTACGGCTTGCCGTCGAGCCGCCCGACTGTCTGGAATTGTGGCCGCCCGGAGGGGGTGCCGTATTCGGGCCGGTTCTCCACCGCCGGTCGCAGCAGATTCGCCACCGCCTCGACGCGGTCCCGGCTCGTGCGGCGCGGGTCGTACCGGAGGGCGAGCGTGTTATCCTTCGTGTCGAGTTCGACGCCCGTGATGCCATCATTCGCGAGGAGCGCGTCGAGCACGAGCGCGCCGCAACGCGGCAACGCATCATCGGCGGAAAAGGGTTCCTTCGTTGTCGTGTTTACCATCGTTCGTAACCCTTCAAGTTCTTGTCGCAGGTGATGTTCACTATCGGCACCGGCAGCGCGGCACGCTGAACCGATGTTCGCAATTTCATCTCCATTGTCGGCGTTCGTAATGGCAAATGTCAAGATGAGGCGAACGAAATTAGGACATGCAAATCATCTTATCAATTTTCTTTCGGCATCCTCTTTTCGATCCGTAAGAGACACAAAACTAACATGACTTCCGGTTGCGAAACGCGCGCACACGGCGGTCGCCGCGCCGACGACTGTGCTACCATCGTTGGCGGTGTGTGATGGCTGCGGATGGGAGAATCAGTGCTCGTGTATCTAGACGGTGGTCGTGGGATCAGCGCGGGGTTGGCACTCGGCGCGCTGCTCGACGCGGGTGCGGACGCGGCGCTCGTGCAGCGCATCCTCGGGAAGGTGATGCTGCCGCGCGTCGCCCTGATGCGGGCGCGGGAAGAGCGTGGAACCATCTCCGGCACCGTCGCATCCGTCGCAATCGGCCCCGTGCGGCGCGATGCGCTGCTCATCGACGCGGTCCGTGCCGTCGCCGCGAACGAGTTACCCCTCGCGGTGCGCACCTGGGGCGGCGGGCTGCTGACGCGGTATCTGGAGGCGGAGGCAATCGCCCGCGATGTGTCGCTCGATGCTGTGCCGCTCGCCGATCCCATCACGGTCGCGGAACTGATCGCCGTCAGTGCCGCCCTCGCCACCTTGCGCGCCGTCCGCGTCTATGCCGCGCCGCTACGGAATGGGGAAGCAGCAGGCGATGCTCCCGACTCAGCACGTCCGACAGATAGCACTCAGCACTCAGCACTCGTCACCGCGTTGCTGCTCGCGGAGGCGGAGTGGCCGGAACCGACTGATGGCGCGCCGGACGCGGTCGTGACACCGGGCGGCGCGGCGATTCTGGCCGCGCTCGCGGAACCCGGATTGCCGCCGTTGCGCCTGACTGCGGTAGGATACGGTGTGAGTGCGGACGCGCCGCACGTACTGCGCTGTTTGCTGGGTGAGCCGTACACCGCTGGGGCCGGGACGATGCCACCAACCACGCGCTCCCCGATGCTGGCCCATGCTCACCCCCACGACAACGGAGACGATCAGTGACCGTACCTGCATTGAGCGATCTCGCGCCCGCGCTCCGCGATTGGCTTCGGCAGACCCTCGGGACGAGCACACCGCTGACCGCCGAGGTGTTGCCGTCGCGCTCGAATAACCGCAGTTACCGCCTCCGCATGTGCGACCAATCCTTCGTGCTCAAACTGATCCATCCGCAGCGTGAGCGGGCGATTGCGCACGAACTCGCGATCCTGCCCTACCTCCGCGACCATTACTTCCCCGTGCCGGCCGTGCTCGCCATCGGTCGTGGCCTGACCGATGTGCCAGAGCCCGCCGTGCTCCGGTCGCACCTCGCAGGGCTGCCCGCCTCAGAACGATTCACGGCTCTCAGTACGGTGGCGCGGGCGGACATGCTCGCTGGGATGGGCGCGTTGCTCGCTCGGGTGCACGCGCTGCCGCTCGCGGAGGTCCGGCCATTCTGGCAGTTCCCGGAGGACACGGTGCGCGAGCCGATGGATTGGGCGACGAACTTTGTGCAGAAGAAGATCGCGAGTGATCTCGGCGTCCTTATTCCGAGCGGTGCACTCCCGGAAGACATTGCCGCGCAGATAGGGGATCTGCTGCCACGATGGGCGCGAACGCTCGCCGAAACACCTACCACACTCGCGCCGCTGCACGGCGATTTCTACCTCGACAACGTGCTCGTCGCGGACAATGGTGCAATTGCGGGGTTGCTCGACTGGGAGGCAGCACGGCTCGGTGACCCGTTATGGGAACTGGCGCGGACACAGACGGCGTCGTTCGGCGACGCGCCCACCGAGTACGCCCATTTCCTCGCGGCGTATAGTCAACATATCCCTTTAGCCATAGATGAGGGTCGGCTGGCGCGGTATCGCTTCCTGATGGCGATGGGCGATCTGCGCTACGCTGTCCGTCACGCGCCGGACGTGATCCCCGAACGCGCGGCGCGTCTCACCCGCCTCTGGCGACAACTGATGGAGACGCCCGGATGGTCCTGACCAGTCTCTTTTCGTCCATCACCGCCGCGATGGCAACCGCCGCCGACCACACCGATGTGCTCGAATTCGCGGAGCGCGTCCTCAGCCCGCAGAAGACGCGCCCATTGCAGCCGGATGGCAAGGAACACGATCTCTACCACCTCGAATCCGTCTACCTCACCGGGCGCAACGGCATCGCTGTCGCCCGCGCGAAGGAGGGTGGGGCGATCGTCGGGATGATGGCGGTGCAGGCATTCGACCCGCGCGCTCATGTGGAGCATGTGGACGATGTGCACGCCTTCGCGGCGGACTACGGCTACACGCCGCAGACGACTGCCGTCTATCGCCGCACGCTGATCGACGAGCGCTACCCGCGCCTGCCCGTCCTCCGCACGCTGGTCAAGGAGGCCGACCGCTTCGCGAGGGGGCAGGAGTACCGCTGGGTCTACCGCCACTGCCACCACAACGACCTGCCCGTCATGCTCCAGTGGAAGCGCGTCGGCTACGCCATCACCGAGGAAGATTTTTCCACCGGCTCGATGCATATGCGGAAGACGCTCGGAGGGAAGTAGTTAGTAGTCGGTAGCCAGTAGTCAGTTTCGGGCTGCGGTAAACGTTGCGTCGGGCAAAAGGGGGCGGAGATGGCAGGGGCAACCGATCAGCAAATGGACATTCCAGCATACATGAAGCCATCGGTTTCTGGTGTCAGCGATGATTTGATCGTCGCGCACATCGAGCCACATCCCGCGAAATCCAGCATCGCGTATCGGATGGATTGATGACAAAAGCGACCGATCACCGATTACCGAGCCAATCCACAGGCCGCCACCTCCGCTGGTCTGCGTGTTATAACGCGCGCGATCTCGGCGGGCACGCGACGGATGACGGCGGGATGACCCGCATGGGCGCGGTGGTGCGCGCGGACTCAGTCGGGCGGCTGACGGAGCAGGGGTGCGCCGCATTGGAGGCGTACGGCATTCGGACGATCATCGACCTGCGCGCCGCCGTCGAGGTACGCGATGAGCCAAGCCCGTTTGTCGAGCACGCCGCCATCGGTGCGCACCATCTGCCGCTCAACCCGAATGACCGAGGGATCAGCAAAGCGGTGATCGCACACACGGCGGCGGGGTTGCCCCATCTGGCGGCGGTGAATGCCGCATACCTTGCGACGAACGGGGCGCAGATCGCCGCCATCATGCGGGCAATTGCGGATGCGCCGGAGGGCGGTGTGCTCTTCCACTGCCACGCGGGGCGGGATCGCACTGGCCTGATCGCGGCCTTGCTTCTCGGCGTCGCCGGGGTGCCCGCCGCGACGATTATCACGGACTACACCCTCAGTTTCGGCTCGACTGCGGAGACGATGGAGGCGACGCTCGGTCATGTGGAAAGCGCGTACGGGGGCATCAGGGGATACCTCCGCTCCATTGATTTGACGGACGCTGAGATCGTGTCCGTGCGTCGTCGGCTCCGTGCGGACGAATAAACCTTGTGAATGCATTATCAACGTCATCAATGCCGCACGAACCAAAGACAAGACGTGCACTCATGCTCGCCGTGCGATCGGTTGCGGTGTGCTGCGTTGGTCTTCTTCGTGCGCGATAGGGCGTGAATGTTTGGCGGCATCGCGGCCGACTTCAAATCCTTTGATGAAGGAATCGAGATCCGTCGCACCGTATTCGCGCGCGCGGTTTGCGAGAATGAAGACCACATCCGCATCTTCTTCGAGCGCCGCGAACACATTGTAGGTATCATCATATGCATAGCGCGCTTCATCCACAGTCATCGTTTCGCGCATGTGACGCGCTAACTCGGAAGGAATAGGCCGCTCCTCGGTATTCATGGAGATACTCCTCTTGCCCGATCTACTGATTCGGCCTCGCGGAGCCGCTCATGGATCTGATCCAGGTCGCGCTTTAATGA
>JBBSII010000254.1:0-6538 GCA_038232175.1 Thermomicrobiales bacterium | reverse complement strand
GTGCGCCAGTGGCGCGGATTGATCGAGTTCTGGGTGCACG
The DNA here is from genome assembly GCA_038232175.1 of Thermomicrobiales bacterium. Lineage (GTDB taxonomy): Bacteria > Chloroflexota > Chloroflexia > Thermomicrobiales > JALYUS01 > JALYUS01. Next base: position 6,498 of record JBBSII010000254.1, on the reverse strand, counting down.
ATGTCAGCGCGAATGGCGTCGGGTTCGCGGTCGTCGTCGGCCATGCCGACCGCGTGATGGTGGGTGATTACCTGCGCGCCCCGGTCACCCTGCCGGACGGGCAGCGCAGTTGGATTGACGGCGAGGTGATCTGGCTGACGACGGACGGACGCGGTGGCTTGCTGACCCGGCGTGCGCCGCAGTGGAAAGCGGACTCGGCCGCTCCGGTGACACTGGCTGCCACGTAAACGGATACGATCATCGCCCATACTAGAAGCGCGGCATCGCATCGGTGCCGCGTTTTTGCGCCTTGTTGGTCGCGAGAAATCGGCGCGTCAGAGCGAGATCGTCGGGTACATTTCCACGCGCGCGGGTTGCCCGGTAAGCGTGACGGGCACCTCCGCTGCGGCGATGTTGCTCGCGGGCACGCGGTCGATCAGTTTCTGCCCGCCGCCGATAATCACCCCGCGCGCGTCGTATGCGATCGCGGAGACCGTCACATTCTTCAGGTCCTGCGGGAACGTGCTGCGGACGACGCCCGTCACGAGGCCACCGGAGAGCGGATCGCCCTGAAAGAGGACATTCTCCGCCGCGAGCGGTGACGCGCCATCGAATGGGCGAGTCCGCCCGCCGCTGACGTCGAAATCGACGTTGATAATGCGGACGTTCTGCGGCAGGTAGAGTTCCCCCGCGATGCCAAGTCGCTGCCCTGGATAAACGACCGCGATGTAGCTGGCGTCGGTGCGCACGACCTTGCCCGTCGCGTCGTACGCGGAGACGCGATACTGCGTGAAATCAATCGCCGTCTTCGGATCGGCGTTCTCGACGACGAACGCATAGCCGACGCTCCGCTCGTTCTGACCGTATCCCTGCGCGACCACCTTCAATGTGCTTGCCACCGGGGTTGTGCTCGCCGCCGCCGCAGTCGGGCTACCCGCCGACACACTCGGCGGGGGCGTGATGGCGGGGCGCGGTGTCGCGGCGGGCGGGGCGGTGGGCGCGAGCGCCGTCGCGAGTTGCGCCAGTTCCACGGTGCGCGTCGCGGTGGCAGCGGTATTCGGGGTGGACGCGGCGGGCGGCACCGTCACCGCGACCGTGATGACCGTTGTGGACGACGCGCCACACGCCGTCAGCGTTGTCGCCATCGCGAGCAGGACCAAAGCACATCGTCCGCGCATATAGCGCGCTCCTTTCGACCATCTGCCACGGCCTCATGTGTCCGTACACATAGTAACAGGTCGTGAGGAACCGCCATAGTGCGGCGTTGCGGCGGGATGCCCCTGATGTAAACGGCCCACGATTGCTCGCGTCGAAGAGAATATCGAAAATCCCATGCCATGATTCCGATCAATCGGTCTATCACCCACATGAGGCTCGTACCCCGCGGAAAAATGCTCACCGGCGAACCGCGTACGTCCGACAGATTACCGATGTCGCATCATACCTCGGTGCCGGAGACATGGTTCACCCGATCGCCGGACCTACAGCGTACACCGGGCGAACGCAACCCGATGGGGTTTCACCCGCCAGGATATGAGGCGGACGCTTGCGGAGACGGGCGAGTATGCCCTGCGACTGGAACAGAAAGTGCGCGCGATGGCGTCATCGACGAGATGCGCGCACATCACCCAGTTGGAGCGTGCGGTTCGATCGCCCGGCATCGCACATACGGTCCGCGCGGCTGCCGCAGAAACCGCGTGCGTAATCGTCTATTAGTTACTGATGTCGCGGAGAGAATGCTCCGTAGGTGGCGTGTTACGTGGCATCGAAAGTGCGTATCACGATGTGTGGATGATACCGTTCCCGGTGTGGTATACCCATGATGACAAATGTTCTTCCCGGCGATGGTGCCACAACGAGCGGGTGACAACGCCACTGCGTTTGCCGGACGATCACTTGCTGAGAGAAGTCAGCAATCCACGAATAGCAAAGGAGAATCAATGTCGACTGGAAAGACTCCTGCTACGATCCAACGCTTTCCCGTGGGTGATGGGAAGGGATCGGCTTTCCTTATCTCCCATGGCTTAAACAACCAGTTTCCGATTGTACAGGTCTACCGCGCGATCGATCCCTTCAGCCTTGTTGAGGTAGAAATCGAAGCGACTTCATCAGATGAGATCACGCTGCATTTCGCCGCCCCACCGCTCTCCGGTGAGTATATCGTTGTGGTTGTCGGCTAGCGTCTCCATGGCGGTGTCGATCCCTGCCGGGAACGCCCCATCGCTTCCGTAGCGCACAAAGTGAAATCCCCGTGGCGTCAATGTCACGGAGGCGCTTGGCACTTTAAGATGCGGATGTGGTAGCGCGTACGGGATTCGAACCCGTGGTCTCCGCCTTGAAAGGGCTAAGAACAGACGCCGCGGCTCGCAATCGCGCCTGACCTATCCCAATCAATTATATCACATTGTTAGCGACCCCATTTCGCCATGAAGGCGGTGTCCACCCGCCGTATAAGGGCGGTGTCCACGCCACGGGATATTCCTCCCCTGACTGTAGCAAATCCTTCCCCGCCACTTGCGCTCGGATCTATGCTCGGGTACAGTGTACGTACAATACGGACCCGGGAATTCGCATGCTGTGAAAGATTGGCGAAAATGGATACTGCTTCTAACGCCGCTTCGTCCGACGACGACGACATCCTCGAGGCTTGTTGCTCCTGTGCTGTCCACGCCGTCCTACGTTCCCATCGCCGCGATACCGTTGACGGTGTCATCGCCGGGCGCGTCCCGGTCCGGCCGGTCTATCGGCGGTTCCCGCCGCGTCCGCGCGTTGTGGTTCGAGTAGATCCTCCGCAATCTCGCCCGGACGAAGATTCACCGTCTCATACTCCAGGTCGGCGACCACCGTCTTGATGATCGCCGGCGCGAGCTGCCTGCGCAGGTGCGCCAACTCCGGCATCTCGGCAACCGCCACTAGCAGATCGTACAGGGCCGGCTCGTGACCCTGCACGCCCCGCCGCGTCAATGCCTCGACGATGTGCGGCTCATTCTTCATCTGCTCGCGCACGTCGCGCGTCACCCGCTCGAGTTCCCCGTCGCCGACTAGCGCGAGATAGTAGTAGATCGCGAACCGCTCCAGCTCGGCGAGGAACCGCTCGCCGAGCGCGTGCTCGAGGAACGCTTGGTTCCCCAAGCGGTCGAGGCCGAGGCCCATCGCCAAGTCAAACACGGTCCGATAGGTCGGTATCCCTCGCGCGCCGCTCTCGAACTGGGTGATATTCGCGTGGGGCACGCCGGAGGTCTTCTCCAGCGCGTACTTGGTCATGCCGCGCTCGGTGCGGAGTCGCTGCAACATCTCACCGAACGACATCGGGCACGCCTTTCAATGCGATACGTATCATGTACAACCATATTATAGCACACAGAAATACCTGAAAGTGAATCGTCGTGATACGCAGCATCTTGACAGCACTCTGTAACCCGAGTAATATGACATATGAATCATGTTGATTCGTATCGGAGCGATGATACAGGGATGTCTGGCACAGAGCAGCGTTCATTCGCACAGTTGATCCGCGATGCGCGCGGCACACGATCCAAGTACGCCATCGCCAAAGCGACCGGCGTCTCGCACGGCAACCTCTTCGGGATGGAGCGGGGGGTGCGATTCCCGGCCGAGTCGACGCTGAAAGCGCTATGCGACTTCTACGGCCTCGACTTCGACGACGCCGCCGTCGCCATCGCACACGACAAGCTGCGTCGAGCGGATAGAGGGCGCTGATGGCCCGCGTGCCCGCGCCACCGCTGGCTCTTGCCGGGCTCGCGCCATGCCTCAGCACCGCTGGCCTGACGTGGGAACATGCCGCGCACAGCTTGCGTATTAGTCCGGCGACGTTGCGAAGTTATGCCTCTCGGGGTGCTCCGTTGGGCATGATCACCGCGCTGACGCTCCTGCTCGACCTGCCGAACCACTCGCCACGTCCGCTGTTCGTCCGCCCGACGGAGGGTTTGAGGGTGCGCACCGCACGCGAGCCGCACCGTGCACGCCCTCATCAGCCAACCCTCCGTCGGGCGGAGGAGCAACAGGCGGTTGCTGCAGATCGCACCCCGGAAATCATGCCTTGCGCCAGCCAACGTACACGGATCGCGGCCGGCCAGGAAACGTGGGAGCAACTGCCGATGCAGATTGTTGCGACGTGAAGCATCAACATCGCGGATCGCGCCGCCGGGGCCACATATGAGCGGCGTAGCTATTCAGCTTGCCCTGCCGGGCTTCTCCCAAGTGACGCCGCCCTCCCCTCGCCGCCCGCGCGGACGCCGCACCCATGCGGCAATCCCACGCAGCGAGGATCCGATGCTCGCGACCTTTCTCCGGCGTCTGGCTGCGTCGGGGGCCGCGCCGAAGGGATACACGGCGTACCGATACCAGATGCGGTCACTCCCGGAGATCGCCTCTCGCCTCGCTGGGCAAGCAATCACGCTTGGCACCCTCTTTCAGCAGACCACACTCCTCGGGCGTGCGCTCGTTGACGATCGCGGGAGCGTTGCCGACCTCCAACTGTCGAGGTGGACGCTCGCGCAACGGCGGTCGGCGGTCCGGTCGTTCGCAACGCTGATGCAGCCGGAACTGCAGCGGCTGCTCGGCCAGGACCCGCATGCCGTCGTGGATAGCGCGCTCCGGTGCGTCGCACAGCGCGTCGGCGCGGGATACCGGCTGAGCGGTGGCAAGCCGCGCAAACGCGGCGGCCATGCCCCCACCGCGACCGAGGTCGCCGCCGTCATCGATGCGGCGAGCCACTGCCCCGGATTCACCGGCCTGCGCAATGCCGTGTTTTTCCGCATCCTCGCGGAGACGGGAACGCGCGTGAATGCCCTGCGGGAACTTGACTGTGGTGACTGCGTCGCGATGCCGTCGGGATCGTTTCGCCTGTTCGTGCACGCGAAAGGGGACGACGCGGCGCGGGAGGTCGAGTTGGGTCGGGATCTCTCCGATCGGCTGCGCGAATACGCCGACGCCTTCAATCGCCAGTCGGCGGTGAGCGGATGGCGGGCGCGGATCCGGCTCGGCGAGCCAGGGCCGCTCTGGCGCAACGGCGCACATGGGCGGTGGTCATACCGGTCGATCACGCAAATCCTCCGCGCCGCCTGCGCGGAGGTGGGCGTCCGGGAATTCAGCCCACATGCCCTGCGGCGCGGGTTCGCGACGCGCGCGGCCACGAGCCTGCCCCGCCACGTCGTCGCCCTCGCGGGCGGCTGGCGCGGCCTCGAACGGCTCGACGATTATTACATCCAGACGCACGAGGCGCACATGCGCACGAAGCTGGAGCAGGCGCACGATGCCGCGGCGACGTGGCGGGAGGATCGACCCGATGCCGACAGCACGACAGTTGCCCCTGCTCGTCGAACCTCCTTCGGCTCGTCCATGCCGACTCGATGACCGATCGGAGGCGCTCCTGGAGCGGTTCCGCCTGGCGAGGCTCGCAGCGGGGGCGCACCCCCGATCCGCCGCCCGCGAGGTGAGCCAGCTCCGCTCCGTGGCTCGTGAGGCCGGGACGGCTGATGACCCGCTCCCCTTGGATCGGTTGGTCGCTGACATCCGGTCCGTCGCCCGCGCGCTCATCGAGCCGCGAGCAAAGATCGCACGATCCACCAACCGTGCCCGCTTCTGGGCCGTGCAGCAGTTCATACAGGTCGTGGCGTCCGAACTCGATGCAGAGCCGGGCCCGGTGTTTGAAGCGCTCGACGCATTGCTTCCCAAGGCTGTGGCCCCGGCATGGCATCGCACGGGTATCGTTGTCGCGGGCACGACCGAGCGCAGACGGCGGCGCGCCCCGTCCATGGGGTTGATCGAACTGCGCGCGATCGTCGCCGCGGTCGCGTATCCGGACGATCCCGTGCGGACCGTGCGCGACCGTGCCGTCGTCGCTCTCCACTGCTTTTCCGGTCTGCGTCCGGAGGAAATATGCGGATTGGCCTGGGGCAACCTCACCGCAGGGTCATCCACCACAGGTCGCGATGCATGGGCCGCGAGCGTGGAGCGACGGGGACATCATGTGACGTTGCCGGTCCTCGGTCCCGCTGCCGAGGCGGTGACGCTCCTGGCGTATCAGTCGGGCGGCTCGACCGAGGAACTGCGAGGACCGATCTTCCGCGCAACGGCGAGCCGTCCGGAGCCGATCAGCTACCGGTCCGCGCGGGCGATCGTGGCCAACGCATGTATCGGGGCGGGCTTGCCCGTCACCGCCTCTGTCCAGTTGCGTGCCGCGTTCGGCTATTGGCTGCGCACGCGCGGGCTGTCGGACCATGAGGTTGCCGCGGCGCTCGGCATTGCGCGAGTGCGAACGGTGGATACGCTCCTCCGGCCGCACCACGCGCTCAGCGCTCAGCGAAGGACGCGAGAGGTATTGGGTTGATGTTGCACCTGCGTAGAACTATTGTACAGACTGATCGGAAGCCCACCAATCATTTCTTCAACAGCCGTGGATACAGGAACACGACGGAGACAAATGCCTCCCCAGTGTCACCACTTTTTATATGTGGAAATTCTGTCGGAGAGCGGGATTGCGACGCATCTCCTAAG
>JBBSII010000253.1:0-6540 GCA_038232175.1 Thermomicrobiales bacterium | reverse complement strand
TCGCGCAGCCCGACACCCTCCGCTAGTTGGAGGAGCAGGCGCATCGTCTCGTCCGTCACGCGGTTCTTCGAGTAGTCGTAGTAGATGCCGACATCCTCGACCGCCATGCGCGTGCCGCGCTCCGGGTCACTGTCGAAGAGGCCGCGCAACTGCACATTGCGCATGTAGTCGTAGTGCGCCTGGAGCGCCTGCCACTCCGGGCGCTGGGTGAGCGGGGTGGGTGCTGCCATCGCGGTCATCGTCGCTGCCTCCTTGATGAAGAACGGTAGCCTACGCTACCCTGGGTTACTGCGGGTGGTGAGGAACGCGGGCAGGTCATAATCGAGCAGATCGCCGATGCGCTCGACCGTAATATCCGCCGGTGGGTACGTCGCGAGGGCCTGCGGGTCGCGCGCGTAGTGCCCCTGCTTCGGGAAGACGGTCGTCAGGCGGTTGCCCCAAATCTCCTTGACCGCCGCGAGGAGCCGCACCTTGTCGTCCACCAGCACGTAATGCTCCGCCGGGTATCGTCGCTCGACATCCGCCAGTTCCTGCTCCTTGTGGATGTAGATGAGCACATGCCCCTCGACCGCGTCCCAGATGGCGGAACGCTCGATCTTGCGCGGCTGGAAGACGACATCGCCGTCCGACAGGATGACTGTTGGCCCCCACGCGCGGAATTTTTCGAGCACGTTGAGCGAATTGGGGAAGAGCCGGTTCGCGAACGGGTAGTTGATGAGGAAGGACGAGACGGTGAGCAGGTGCGGGTCGCGCGGGTACTCGCCGCGATACCGCTGGAGCGCGCCGAGGTAGTCGGCGTAGCCGAGTTCGGCGCGCAGTTCCTCGAAAATCTCCCAGTACCGCGCCTGCCGCTCCGCCCCAACCTCGCGTTCGAGGTGCCGCCGCAGATCGGCGGTCACCCGGTCGTTATCGAGCAGGGTGTTATCGACATCGAAGAGGAAGACGACCGGGTGCGGCGCGGCCATCACGTCGGCTCCGTCTTCGGGGCGTGCCAGCCGCCATCGTGGGCAATCAAGTCGTCCGCATCCTTCGGCCCCCAACTGCCCTGCTTGTAGAGCGTGGGCGGCGTCGGGGAGTTGAGGATCGGGTCCACGACGCGCCACGACGCCTCCACGGCGTCCTGCCGCGCGAAGAGCGTCGCGTCGCCGCGCATCGCGTCGCCGAGCAGCCGCTCGTACGGCCCCATCTCGCTGGCGGATTGGTGGCTCGCGATCAACTCCACCGCCTCACCGACCATCTTCTCGCCGGACTGCTTCACCCGCGCGCCGAGGGCGACAACGACCTCGGGGCTGAGGCGAAAGCGCACGTAATTCCCCTCCGGCGGCTCGGCCTCCCCGAAGACCGCCTGCGGCGGGTGCTTCAGCTCCACCAGCACCTCCGTCAGCGTCACGGGCAGGCACTTCCCCGCGCGGATGTAGAACGGCACGCCCGCCCATCGCCACGAGTCGAGATGGAGGCGCACCGCCGCGAAGGTCTCGACCTTCGAGTCCTTTGCGACGCCCTCCTCGCCCCGATAGCCCCGGTACTGCCCGCGCACGACCTCGGCGGGGTTGAGCGGACGGATGGACTCCAGGATGCGCGACTTCTCGTCGCGGATCGCCTCGGGGTCGCCCCCGGTCGGCGGGTCCATCGCCAGCAGCGCGGCGACCTGCATGAGATGATTCTGCATCACGTCGCGGATCGCGCCCGTCTCCTCGTAGAACTCCCCGCGCCCCGCGACGCCGAAATTCTCCGCCATCGTGATCTGCACGCTCTCGACATAATTGCGGTTCCAGAACGGCTCCAGAAAGGCGTTCGCGAAGCGGAAATAGAGGATGTTCTGCACCGACTCCTTGCCGAGGTAGTGGTCCAGCCGGAAGATCGCGGTCTCCGGGAAGGCGGAGAGGAGCACCGTGTTCAACTCCTGCGCGGAGGTGAGATCGTGCCCGAAGGGCTTCTCGACGACGATGCGCGCGCCGCCCGCGCAGCCGGACTTCGCCAGCCCCTCAATCGCCGTGGCGAAGAGGCTCGGCGGGATCGCCAGGTAGTGGAGCGGGTGTTTGGCCGTGCCGAGCGCCTTTCGCAACGCATCGTACGTCGCCGGGTCGCCGTAGTCGCCGGAGACGTACGTCAGGAGGCCGGTCAGTTTCGCGAAGGCGTCGGCGTCCACGCCGCCGTGCTCCGCGAGGCTGTCGTGGACGCGCGCCTTCAACTGCTCCGGTGTCTGCGGGCGGCGGGCGACCCCGATGACCGGAATGTCGAGATGGCCGCGCCGCACCATCGCCTGCAGCGCGGGGAAAATCTTCTTGTACGCGAGGTCCCCCGTGATGCCGAAGAAGACGAGCGCGTCGGTGCGCGTCGCGGTCACGCTAGCCCCCCTTCTGGTCGGATTCCTTCTCCAGATGCCCGCCGAAGGCGTAGCGCATCGCGGATTGAATCTTGTTGGCGTAATCGGATTCGCCGCGCGAGCTGAACCGCGCGTAGAGCGCCGCGCTCAGGACGGGAGCGGGCACGGACTCGTCGATCGCGGCAGTAATCGTCCAGCGACCCTCGCCGGAGTCCGACACGCGGCCACCGAACTTGTCCAACTGCGGGCTGTCTAGGAGGGCGCCGGCGGTGAGATCGAGGAGCCACGAGGCGACGACGCTGCCGCGCCGCCAGAGTTCCGTCACCTCACCGATGTTGATGTCGTACTGGTAATGCTCCGGCTGGCGCAATGGCGTCGTCTCGGCGTCCACGGTGCGGCCCTGCTTGCCGACGTTCGCGTGGTGGAGGATGTTGAGGCCCTCCGCGTAGGCGGCCATGAGGCCATATTCGATGCCGTTGTGGACCATCTTGACGAAGTGGCCCGCGCCGCTCGGCCCGCAGTGGAGGTAGCCGCGCTCCGCCGTGCCCATGCCATCCTCCCGGCCCGGCGTGCGCGGTGCGGCGTCGATGCCGGGGGCGAGCGTCGCGAAGATCGGGTCGAGGCGCTTGACCGTCGCGTCCTCGCCGCCGATCATCAGGCAGTAGCCGCGCTCCAGCCCCCAGACGCCGCCGCTCGTGCCGACATCGACGTAGTGGATGCCCTTCGGCTTCAACTCAGCGGCGCGGCGGATGTCGTCGTGGTAGTACGAGTTGCCGCCGTCGATGACGATGTCGTCCTTGTCGAGCATCGGCAGCAGCTGCTCCAGCGTCTGGTCCACCGTCGCGGCGGGCACCATCAGCCAGATAACGCGCGGCGCGGAGAGTTTGCCGACGACGTCCTTCAGCGAGGTCGCCTCGACCATGCCGTACTGCACGAATTCCTTTCGCGCCTCGGGGCGACGGGCGAAGCCGACACAGGTGTGCCCCGCCTGCATCAGCCGCCGCACCATGTTCCCGCCCATGCGCCCCAAACCAACCATCCCGAGTTCCATGTGCCCATCCTTTCTCGTTTTCGTACGCCTACCCGAACAGTATGCCGCGCTCCCGGACTTTTTCCTAGACGGAGGGGTCAAACCGATATAGCCACAGAGGCACAGAGGACACAGAGAAGACGCGGAGGAAAGAGTGAGAAAGGATTATGTCTCTTCTCCATTCTCTTTTCTTCTCTTCCCTCTCTGTGTCCTCTGTGCCTTTGTGGTCCATCCCGGTCCCCCGTTAGCCGTTCGACGCGCCCGGTTCCGGGCGGGGATAGAGGATCGCCTGCGTGCAGCGGAAGAGTGCGATCGTCTGGCCGGTCGCCGCATTCGTCACCTCCGCGTCCCAGACCTGCGTCGTGCGGCCGCCGTGCATCAGTGTCGCCGCACACAGAATCGTCCCTTCACGCGCCGTGCCGAGGAAGTTGGTCTTCAGTTCGATGGTCGTGAAGCCGCGCGCGCCCTCCGGCAGGTTGCGGGCCGCGCCGAAGCCGCACGCCGTGTCCGCCAGCGCGACGACCGACGCCGCGTGCAGGAAGCCGTTCGGGGCGAGCAATTCGGGCCGGAGGGCCAGTTGCGCGCGCACATGCTTGCCCTCAATCGCCAGTATTTCCAGTCCGATATAGCCGGGGAGCGTCCCCGCGAAGCGTGCGTTCATCCGCTCTATCGTTGACATGGGCTGCATCCTGCTCCTTCGTGACGGCGTGCGGGCTGGGGGCGTGCGGACGCTCCCTGATGCCGGAAAGTCAGCGCAGCATACTACGTTTGTATCGGCGGACGACACATTTCACGTCCGCTTAACACAAACAGCAGAGCGCGTGTTGCCACCGGGCCGGGGTGGGCGCACAATACGCGGGATCCTGGCTTCGTCACCGACAAGGAGCACGTCACCATGAGCGCTGCCACCCTCCCCGCGCCCACTATCGCCACATGGCCACCTGGCCCGTCATCCCGCGCGTTCCTCCTCTCGACGGTTGCGCGCGGGACGAACCCGATCACGCGCTTCACCGCGATGCAGGCGCGCTACGGCGATGCGTTCACGTTCCATGTGCGGGGCAGGCATTTCACCATGTTCATCGGGCCGGATGTGAACCAGTACCTGCTCGCGACGCACGCGGCCCAGTTCTCGCAGGGCGCGTCGGTGCGGCTGGGGCCGGTGCTCGGCACAGGTCTGCTCACGAGCGACGGCGCGCTCCACGCGCAGCAGCGCCGCCTCGTGCAGCCCGCGTTCCACCGGGGGCGGATCGAGGCGTACCAGGCGGCGATGGTGGCCGAGACCGCGCGGATGCTCGACGGGTGGCGCATCGGCGCGGAGATCGACTTCTCAGCGGCGATGCACGACCTGACGCTGGCGATCGTCGGGCGCACCCTCTTCGATATCGATCTCGCGGATCAATCCAGCGCCATCGGTGCGACGATGACGGAGATGATCCGCTACCTCCGCTTCCGTCCAATCTCGCTGAGCAACATCCAACTCGATCTGCCGGGGATGCCGTACCGCCGGTTCCTGCGGAACAAGGCGAAGATGGACGCGATGGTCTACGGGCTGATCGCGGAACGCCGCGCGCGGGGGACGGACAACGGCGATGTGCTCTCGATGCTCCTCGCGGCGCGGGACGCGGATGGCACGATGATGACCGACACGCAGGTGCGCGACGAGGTGCTCACGCTGCTTGCCGCCGGGCACGAGACGACCGCCAATGCCCTCGGCTGGACGTTCATGCTCCTCGCGCAGCACCCGGTGGTGCGGGCGCGGCTGGCGGGGGAGATTGCCCTCGTCCTCGGTGATCGCCCGCCGGAACCCGCCGACCTCGCCCGCCTGATCTATTTGGAGTGCGTTATCAAGGAGTCGATGCGCCTCTACCCGCCCGCGTGGGCCGGGACGCGCATCGCCCGGGAGCCGGTCGAAATCCGTGGCTACTGCCTGCCTGCCGGGACGATTGTTGGCTTCAGCCAGTACCTGACGCACCGGATGCCGACGATCTTCGCCGAGCCGGAGCGCTTCCTCCCGGAGCGGTTCGACCCCGACCACGGCGAGCAGCACCCGCCGTACGCCTACATCCCGTTCGGTGCGGGGCCGCGCTCCTGCATCGGCTCCGGCTTCGCGCTGATGGAACTGAAGACGATTGTGCCCGTCATCCTCCAGCGGTTCTGGCCCGCACTCGCACCGAACCAGAAGATTGAATTGGAGCCGCTCGTGACGCTCCGCGCCAAGCGCAACATCCGCATGACGACGGAGCGCGCGACTGTTCCGTGATAATACGATATTCAGACGGATACCATCCGCCGCGCGTGTTCCGTGGGAACCCGCCGCACACCGTCGGCGTCATGATTGAAGGTTTCGCGCATCGTATCGGTGCTGCTTAATCGTTTGGTGAGGAAGACTTCCATGATGGTGCCTGTGCAATTGCCCGGACGTGGACGCGCGTGGATCGCGGGTGTGACGCTGCTCGTCGTGCTGCTGACGGCGTGCGGCGGGTCATCCCCCGCGTCCACTCCAGCCAGCAAAGTCCCCGGCTCTCCCGTCGCCACCGCCGCCCCTTCCTCCGCGCGCAACCTCGACAAGGTGGACGAGGTCTTCCTACGCTTCCTGCTCGTCTATCAGTCGCAGGGGCTGGACGCCGCGCGGCAGTTCGCCCGTGATCAGGGGCTGATGACGACGAAGGAGGAGGTGCGCATCACGCTCGTCCTCGACAGCGACGACCCGATGGTGGTGGACGGCACGGCGCTCTCGGTGGGCCGGTTGGGTGGGCGCGTCACCGCGACGTTCGGCAACCAGATCGAGATGGTCGTCCCGGCGCAGACGCTCGTGGAGTACGGCAAGGGAACGAATAAGCCGAATTTCTTCGCCGATCTGGCGGACTTCGCGCACGTCAAGGACATCCGCCGCACCCCGCTCGCGCACCCCGCCGCGACGCCCGTGCCGCGCCCCAGGCCAACGGTAGCGATTGGCCCCGGCGCGACGGGCGCGAAGAGCGAGGGCGTCGCCCTGACGAACGCGGCGGTCTGGCAGGCGGCGGGGATTACGGGCAAGGGCGTGAAGGTCGGCGTGATCGACGCCGGGTTCAACAAGTACCAGCAGGTACTCGGCGCGGCGGTGACGGCGAAGTCGCTGCGGCTCGACGGGCTGATCGAGGACCGCTCTGACGACGAGACGATCCACGGGACGGCGTGCGCGGAG
>JBBSII010000252.1:0-6548 GCA_038232175.1 Thermomicrobiales bacterium | reverse complement strand
CCAACGCGCGTCACGCAGGCGGGGTTGCTCATGCCGCGTCAGGTGCGCGCGGGGATGTGGGCCGTCTTCGCGGGGGCGGCAATCATCGGCGTCTACCTGGTCGTTATCGGCGGCTGGCCCATCGTCCTCATCGGCCTCGCGGCGATCGCGGCGGCGATCGCGTACACCGGTGGCCCCTTCCCGCTCGGCTATCACGGGCTGGGGGAGATATTCGTCTTCCTCTTCTTCGGGCTGGCTGCCGTCTGCGGCACGTACTATGTGCAGGCTGGCACGGTGCACGCCGTCGCGTGGTGGGCGGCGGCGCCGATGGGCGCGCTGGCGGTCGGGATCATCGTCGTCAACAACCTGCGCGACATCGCGACGGACCGCGCGGCGGGCAAGCGGACGCTCGCGGTGCGGTTCGGCGAGCGTGGCACGCAGGCGGAATACATCGCGCTCATCGTGGTGGCGTACCTCGTACCGCCCGCCATGTGGCTCGGGGGCGTGGCCTCAGCGTGGGTGCTGCTCGCGCTGCTCTCCCTGCCCCTCGCGCCATCCCTGATTCGCCGCCTGCGCCGGGAGCGGGGCCGCGCCCTCAACGGCGTACTCGCCGGCACCGCGCGGCTGGAGCTCGTCTACGGCCTGCTTTTCGCTCTCGGCTTTGCGCTCGGTGCGTGACCGCCGGGAACGACGAGGAGCGCGCCGCACGCGGGGCAAGCAGACCACCGCCAGCAGCGCGCCACCGATCTGTAAGAGCAGCCCGCCGAACCCGAGGAGCATCGTCGGCCCCGGTCGGACGCCGCGCACATGGACGGCGGACGGGAACGCGGGGAAGTGCGTCGCCATCTCCGTGATCGTGGCGGGCAACTGCCGCATATCCGCGATACACAACGCAAAGGTGGCGAGGGCGAACGGTAATGCCAGCGCGACCAGACCCCGCCGCCGCGCGCCGACGATGAGCAGGCTCGCCGCCGCCGCCGTCACCGCGACCGCGATGAGCGGGATCGCATAGCCACGCTTGAGGAATGCCCAGACGGCGAGGCTGTAGTTGTTCGTGTACGCCCGGAGCGAATCGCCGACGTACGAGTCATCGACCGGGCGATCACCGAGCGTGACCTCGATTCGGCCCACATGGTGCCAGCCGCCGACAAAGAGGGACGCCAGCAGCAGCGCCGCGCCGACCGCGCCGATCCATTCGCCGATGCGCGCCGTGCGGGCGCGGTTCGGGGCGGCGGGTTGCTCGCCGGGCGCGGGCGGCAGGGACGGCAACGGCTCGACCGGCGGGAATGGCACCATCTCCACGGTGGGGATGAGCGTCTCCGGTGGGGGCGCGCCCCTCACTGCTGGACCGGCGCGAGCACCTTGCCCCGTCGCCCACCCATCAGCGCGATTAGCGATCCAACGACGATGCAGGCCGCGCCAACGAAGAGGACGACCATCCCCGTCCCCGGTTGCGGGCCCGTGATCTTCAGCAGATTCGCGGGGATGAGGACGGCGCTCGTTGGCGAATTCGCCAGCGCGACCCGCTCACGGATCAGGCCCGTGAGGCGCTGGTAATCGATCAGCGTCAGCGCCTGCACCGCGAGTGCCGCCCCCCCCGCGAGGGCGATGAGCGGCCTCCAACGATAACTCACACTCCCCATCAGCACCGCGATGCCCGCGATCAGCGCCAGCGCAACGATGGCGACATCACGCTTCACCCGCCGCGTGCTCGCCCACCCGACCACCCCGAAGTCGTGGAGGTCGCGCTGGACGATGCGCGTCGAGAAGCTGTTGATGTTCGGTTGGTTCGATGTATTCCCCGGCCCCTGCGTCTGCGTCGGTGGCTGGACAAGTGTCACTTCGCGGACAAAGAACCAGGGCGTGATGAACAACGCTACGATGAGGATGCCGCTCCCGGCTGCGGCGAGCGCCGTACCGACGCGGATCATCGCCACCCGCTCCTTCGTCGGCGGCGGGGGCAGCGGGTCGGGGCGAGTGAAATCCACGGGCACCATCTGCGGGCCGGGATAGAGCGGAGTGGGTGCAACAGGGGTCAGTTCGGCAGGTGTGGTCGTGAATGGAGATGTGGGATCAGATGCGGCATTCATATGCGCCCCCGCGTTTTCACACGTCACATGTCACACGACGAGATGTTCGTAAACCTTTTCCAATGATATATCACTTCGTACGGTTTCGGGAGAAAGCAGCGTCAGACTCGCGGCGGACGCGCCGAGCGCCACCGCCTCGTCAATCGGGAAGCGATGCATCAACCCGCAGATGATCCCCGCCGTCATCGCCGCCCCCGCGCCACTCTCGTCCGCGATCTCCGTCTGGATCGCGGGGACGTGCCCGCTCCCCGCGCTTGTCGCATAGACCGCGCCACCACCGCCGAGCGTGAGGACGACGATGTCGATCTCCCACTCGCGGAAGGCGAGCGCCGCCGCCTGCGCCTCCTCCAGCGTCGTGATCGCGCAGCTGAGAATCGCCTCCGCCTCCGCGACGTTCGGTGTGAAGAGCGCGGAGCCGGGGACGCTCGGCAGGATGCGGTCGATCAGCGGCAGCGAGACGGGTTCGATGCAGACCGGCACCCCCGCGACGCCACAGATGCGCCGCACCGCCCGGATCGTCTGCACCGGCAGGTTCGCGTCCATCACGACGATGCCCGCGCGCCTCAGGAGATGCCGCGCCCCCCGCACGATGCGCGGCGTGATGTGGCGCACGACGCCCATATCGTCAATGCCCATCAGCAGGTCGCCCTCTGGTGCGAGCAGGCCGAGGTACGCGCCCGTGCGCCCCCCCGGCACGCTCATCACGCGCGCGGTATCGACACCAGCCTCGCGCGTGCGCCGCACGACCATATCACCGAGCATGTCGTCCGCGACGGCAGTAATCAGCGTGGTGGGAATGTCGAGGCGCGCGAGATTCTCCGCGATGTTCCGCGCGACGCCACCGACGCCCATCGTTAGGACGCCCGCGTTGGACGACCCCTCGAAGACGCGGTCGCCCGTGACGCGCCCCTTGATGTCGAACCCCGCCGCGCCAATCACGACGACGGTGGGCAGCGCCGTCCCCTCGTCACCGTCACCGTCGTCGGGAGCGGTGCCCGTAATCGGGATCATCTCGGCGTTCGCGGGTAGGAGGCTTTCCCACCCCGCCAATCGCTTCCACCGCTCCACGGAACCCTCCTTCGAAGGGTAGGACTAAGGACTAAGATGGCACTTCTCCCACTTAGTCCTTAGTCCTTAGTCCTTAGTCCTACCCATGTGGTTTGCGCCGACCACGGTTGCGCCGTCGCTTGCGTCGGGCCGCGTCGCCCGCCGCGTCCGCGTCCTGCGGGCTATTTGCGGGATCGGGTGGAATCAGCGAGGCAGGCTCATCGGGCACACTGGGAGGCACACTCACCGCTGCGGTCGCCATCTGGGGCGGTGGGCCGGGAGGAGCCGACGGGCTGTTGGAGCGGTCGCCCGAACTACCGGCGCGCCGGTCGGGGCCACCGCCCCGCATCGGTGCGGGCGGGCGCTCGCGCGACGGACGTGGGCGCGCGGCGGCGGACTCCGCTTGCGCGGTTGGGGCGTCACCCGTGGGTGCGTCCACGGCGATTGCCTCGCCCTGCCATTGCCGGTCCGTCGGGTCACCGATCTCCACTTCCGTCGTGCCGCCCGCATCGAGCGCGACGCGCACGGCCTGCTTCAGCACCTGCACGGCGATCACGCGCCCCTCGCCCTCCGGCGTCGGGAGCCGCTGGCCGATGCGCGGCAGGTTGCGGCGCAGCGCGACGTAGGTATCGTACTCGTACGAGAGGCAGCAGAGGAGCCGCCCGCAGACGCCGGAGATCTTCGCCGGATTGAGCGGCAGGTCCTGCTCCTTCGCCTGCTTGATGCTCGTCGGCGGGTAGTCGGGCAGCCACGTCGAGCAGCAGAGGGTCAGGCCGCACCGCCCGACACCGCCGAGCAATTTCGCCTCGTCCCGCGCGCCGACCTGCCGCAACTCGATCCGCGTGCGGAACTCGGAGGCGAGGTCGCGCACCAGGTTGCGGAAATCGACGCGGCTGTCGGAGATGAAGTAGAAGGTGATGCGCGAGGCGTCGAACGAGTACTCCGCCGTGACCAGTTTCATCGGCAGCCGCGCGTCCTCCACCTTCTCCGCGCAGACTCGCAGCGCGTGCGCCGCCTCGTCACCGAGCCGCTCCATCCGCGCCAATTCGTCCGGCGCGACCATGCGGATGACGGGCTTCAGCGCCTCGGCGTTCTTGTTCATCACCACCTGATGCCGCGCGACGAGCACCTTCGCCGCGTCCCTGCCGCGCGGCGTCTCGACGACGACCCACTCGCCCACCTTCGGGTCGAGGTCCACCGGATCGAAGTAGTAGAGTTTGCCGCCATCCGGGAAGCGCACGGCGATCACGGCCTGCGTGTTCCCCGCGCCACCCGTCGCCTCGACATCCTCCACACTCATGTGGGTGGAGGTGTCCATTGTGTCGCGCGTCATGCCACCGGCCTCCGGGGCCGCGCTCGCGTCGGTTGTGTCGCTCTCCCAGTCGTCCGGCAGCTGCGGGACGTGGTCACGGTCGCCCGCGTATCCCGCCTTCATCAGCGCGCGGTGAACATTCTCGCGATCCATCTCCGTCATCGAGGAGACGGGGCAGGAGTGGCAATCGCCGCAACTGTCCGCGCCATCCGCGCTCTTGTGCCCACAGCCGCCGCCGCTCGTGCCGCCGTGACTGCCGCAGGAACCGCCGCCGCACCGCTTCTTGCGGTACGCCTCCGGGGCGACGGGCGTCCATGTGTCGCCCGTCCGTGCACCTATCTTTGCCATAAAACCACCATCGCTTCCATTGCGAGGCGAGGACTGACGTTGCGATCGAGCCGGACCACCGCTTCTTCCACCGCCGCGAGCGCGGAATGCAGGGCGGGCAATGGCCACGCGGCGAGTATCTCCAGCCGCGCCATCTGCGCCCGGTGCGTGACGAGGTCACGCTGACCGACCGCAATGAGCAACGCATCGCGCCAACATCCTAGCCAGGTATCAAGTTCCGTCATCACTGCGGCGCGCTCATCGCCGCCGTTCTTCCAGCGCTTCTCCAGCGCGTCAATCGCCCGAAACGGCGCGATTCCGCCCGCCTCGATCATCGCGAGAAACGTCTCCGCCCCTTCGGCGTGCGTCGCCGTCCCCTCCGGCTCCGCCAGCAGCGACAGTGCCGCCCCCGGCCTCCCGCCCGCCAGCGCCGCCACCCGCGCCGCCGTCTCCGCATCCGCGCTGTGCTCCCGCACCAGCCAGTCCGCCACCGCCGCACGCGGCAAGGCGTGCATCGCCACCGGCTGGCAGCGCGAGCGGATCGTCGGCAGGACGGCGTCGGCGCTGGGCGCGACGAGGAGGAAGAGGACGTGCGGCGGCGGCTCCTCGAGCACCTTCAAGAGCGCCGAGACCGACGAATCGTTCAGCGCCTCCGCCTCCGCGAGCAGGTAGACCCGTTTGCGCCCCTCGTTGGGCCGCTGGTACGCCTCGTCTTTGAGGTCGCGGATTGTGTCGATCGTGATGCTGGCGTTGCGTGTGCCTTTCCGCTCCGCCTCCGCTGCCTGCGTCGCCAGCGAAATGACGCGCACATCCGGGTGGATGCCGCGCAGAATGTGGCGGCACGACCGGCAGAGGCCGCAGGGCGCGGTCTCGGCCTCCGGCGTGAGGCCCGGTTCGATCCGCTCGCAATTGACCGCCATCGCGAGCGCCTGTGCCAACGTCTTCCGCCCCACCCCCGGCGGCCCGGTGATGAGGTAAGCGTGCCCGAGCGACCCCGTCGCCAGCGCGTGCCGGACGGCGAGGATCGCGGCGGTGTTTCCCCAGACCGGCCAACCGGGTACCCGCTCCATCGCGGGGGCCATCGTCGGCGCGTTCATCGGCTCTGCCGCTCCCGTCGTTTGACTTTTGCCATGCCGCTGGCCGGGACGAGGGGCGACAGGTCGCGCGCTTCCTCCTCAGCAGTTTCCGTGGCGACGGTGCGGCGGCGACCGCGCCCCGAGGGCGCCGTCGCGGTCTTGCCGTCGCCGCCGGTGGAGCGGGCATTCGCCCGCCGCTCCCGCTCCGTACGCGCGGTAATCACCTGCTGCGGCGTGCTCGGGCGGGCGCGGGCAGCGCGACGAGCGGCGGGGGTCGCGTCTGCCACCACCGGGCCACGGGGATCGAGACGGCCCTCGTCCACTGCGCCGCCCGTCTCCTCGACAAAATCGACCATCTCCTGCCGCACATCGCCGGGGAGCACAATGGGCATCCCGCGCGTGTGCGCCTGCACCCAACTGAGCAGGTTCGCCAACGTCACGGCGGGCGGATCCGCCTCCTCATCGACGCTCAGGGTGAGGCGTGGGGCGACGAAGACGACGAGGCCGTCCACCGGCACATCGGTCGGCCACTCCCGCGCGCCCGCTTCCTTCGCGAGGGCTTCGAGGAGCGTCTTGCGGTCCAGCCCGTTCTGCACGCCGGGTGTCCCGAGTTGCGGCCCGCCCATGCCGATGAACCGCCCGAGCATCCCCGCGCCGGGCTTGCGGTACCGCGTGCCGCGCACCTCGACGCGCCCGATTACTTCCTTGGTCGTCATG
>JBBSII010000251.1:0-6553 GCA_038232175.1 Thermomicrobiales bacterium | reverse complement strand
CGGCGAGGTCTACGGCACCCGGCAAGAGGTCTTCGCGAAGCCGCGCGGCTTCGCCGAACCATCGAGCCGCACGTTCCCGGTGGACCCGCACAACAGCGTCTTCGACATGGAAATCGCCCACTTCCGCGACAGCATCGTCACTGGTCGCCCGCCGATTCAGGATGTGCACGACGGGCGGCGCGTGCTGGAAGTGATTCAGGCGGCGTATCGCTCCATCGCGGAGGGGCGCATGGTGCGCCTGCCGCTGGAACGCCAGGGAGGAGAATGACGATGCAGCCCTGTTTGCACCCCGCAACGATGCGCCAAGGGATGACCGGACCCGAAATCGTGGCGGTCGGCGCGCGGGCGGGCTTCCGGCTGATGGAGGCGTCGGCACGCGGATTGATCAATTTCGTTGCGACTGACCCGAACGCGCTGCGGGCGCTCCTTGCGGAGCACGGTGTCACGCCCGTGCATTGTGGCTGGTCGGCGGGCCTTCGCTCCTCGCGCGCGGATTTCGCGGCGGCATTGGCGCGCACCGCAGAGGAGATGACGTTCGTGCGGGGCTACGGGTGCGCAGGCGGGACGCTCGTGCTGCCGTTCCGCCGCGAGTCCAACACGCCCGACCCGGACGATGGTGACACCCTCGACCGCATCCAGCAGATCGCCGACCTCGCGGCGGCGCGTGGCCTGAGCATCGTGCTTGAGTTTGTCGGGCTGCACATCCCCGATGCGCCACGGGCGACGTACCGCGACCTCCCATCGACGCTCGCGTTGATCGAGCGCGTCGGGCGGCCCAACGTCGGGGTGCTGGTGGACACGTACCACTGGTATCTATCCGGTGGTGATGCCGATGACATCGCCGCGATCCCCGATCAGATGCCCGTCTTTCTGCACATCAACGACGCGCCACCGGGCGACGTGGCCGCGTTGGACGACTCGATGCGTCTCCTGCCGGGCGAGGGTGTGATCGACCTTGCGGCGTTCCTCGGCGCGTTCGCCGCGCGCGGGTACGCGGGGCCGGTGTCGGTGGAGATCTTCAGCGAGCGGTTGCGGGCGCTGCCGCCAGAGGAGACCGCGCGCCTGGCGTATGCGGCGACCGCCGCCGCGATCACGCGGGCAACGGGGCGTCCTGTCGGATAAGCAGCGGCGTGTGCCGGAGGGCGGCGAGATCGGGCGCGCCGATGCCGAACATCGCCGCGCGGAGCGTCGCGGCGATCTCGTCAATCGCCGCGCAGACCGCCTCGGTCGATTCCGCCGCCGCCTTGAGCAACGGGAGCGCCATGCCGCCGAGGTGCGCGCCGAGCGCGAGCGCCTTCGCGAGATCGACGCCGTTCCGCACCCCGCCGCTCGCGATCAGCGGCATGTCTGGCAGGGCCACCGCCACCGCCGCGACGCACTCCGCCGTCGGGATGCCCCAATCGACGAAGTGCGCGGCGACGCGCGCCGCCATCGGGCTGCGCGCGCGGTGCATCTCGACCTGGCTCCACGACGTGCCGCCCGCCCCCGCGACATCGACCGCCGCGACGCCCGCCGCGCGTAGTTGCCGCGCGATGTTCGGCGCGATGCCCCACCCGACTTCCTTCGCGACGACCGGCACCCCGACCGACCGGCAGACCGCCTCGATCCGCGTGAGCAGGCCACGCCACCGGTGATCGCCTTCGGGTTGCAATGCCTCCTGCAAGGCGTTCAGGTGGAGAATGAGCGCATCCGCCCCGATCATCTCCACCGCGCGGCGGCATTGATCGACGCCGTACCCCGCGTTGAGTTGGATCGCGCCGATGTTCGCGAAGAGGAGGATGTCGGGCGCGCGGTCGCGGACGCGGAAGGTCTCCGCGAGCGCGGGATGCTCCACCGCGCTCCGCTGCGACCCGACGCCGAGCGCGATACCCGCCCATTGCGCCGCTTCCGCGAGGCGTTGGTTGATGACGGTCGCCTCATCCGTCCCGCCGGTCATGGACGAGACGAGGAGCGGCAACCGGAGCGTCTTGCCGAGGAATCGTTGCGCGGTGTCGATCGTGTCGAGGTCGCACTCCGGCAACGCCTGGTGGACGAACCGGAACCGCTCGAAGCCGCTCGTGACGCTGGACACGACATCCTCACCGAGCGCGATGCGGAGGTGCTCGGCCTTGCGTTGCTGGGTGGTCGATGATGGGAGCAGGCTGTCCGTCTCCATGGCGTGTCCGTTTCCGTGCGTGGCGACGTCGTTCCTGAGAGAATAGCCGCGCATCCGGCGCCCGGCAAGCGCCGAGAAAGGGAAGGATCAGTGACAGTCACACAAGGAAACATCTTCGAGTCGCGCCCGTATACAGCGGATGACCTCCCCGCGCTGCTCGCCCTCGTCTCCCAAGCAACGCGCGACCCATCGCGGACGAGCTACTGGGACGTCGGCGATGTACTGTGGCAGATGTTCCGCTCCACCACATTCGACCCGACCGACAATGTGCGGCTCTGGCATCGCGGCGACGGGCAACTCGTCGGTTTCGCGTGGCGCGATGGGCGCGGCTCTGTGTCGCTGCAACTGCACCCGCAGCATGACGACGCGCCGCTGGCGGAGGCGCTGCTCGCGTGGGTCATGGATCACTGGAGCGCGCCGGGCGACGATGATCGGGCACACTCCCTCACCACGTACGCATTTGAAGACGACGCACGACGGATTGAACTCCTTCATCGTCATGGCTTCGCTCGTGCGGAGGGCCATCTGCTCCAGCGGATGGAACGCGACCTCATGCTGCCCATCCCCGCGTCGGCGCTCGCGGCGGGCGTCGTCATTCGTCCGCTGCGCGATGACACGGAGATTGCCGCGCGTGTCGCGCTCCATCGCGCTGTCTGGGCGGGGTCCGTTGTGACGGTGGACTCGTACCGCCGGATGCGCGCGGCGCCGGGCTATCGCGCCGATCTCGACCTCGTCGCGGCGCTGCCCGATGGCGCGTTCGCGTCGTACTGTGTCTGCTGGCTCGACCCCGCGAGCGGGACGGGCGAGTTTGAACCCGTCGGGACCCGCGCCGACGATAGGCGGCGCGGGCTGGGCAGGGCGGTCGTGCGGGAAGGTCTGCGCCGGTTGCGCGCGGCGGGCGCGCGAACCGCGATTGTCTATGCGATGGGCGTCAATCCGGCGTCCCGCGCGCTGTACGAATCCGCCGGGTTCCGCATCGTCAACCGCGAGCATTCGTACGCACGCACATGGGAGCGCGAGCCGGACGCTCAATGAAGATGCAGCGTTTCCTCGCTGATCGAGCGCACCGCGCCGAGGATCGTCCCGGCGCGGGCGGTGCGCGAGAGATGGGGGCGGGTGAGGAACGGGTCGTATCCCTGCCGCGCAATGGCGCTGAGCATCGCGCGGCCATCGGAGATGATTAGCGCGCAATCAAGGCGGGCGCGACCGCGCAGCAGCGTCACGAGCGGCGCGCCGAAATGGAACAACTCCTGCACGCGGTCGGTCTCGAAGGCGATCAGGGCGCGGATGTTCGTGTCCGCCCGCCGGTTCGTGACGGCCTCCGCGAGGTCCACCTCCGTCACACCGAAGAGGTGCATGTCTTCCTGTGGGAAGTGGATGCGGCCCCGTGCATAGTCGCGCGCGACATCGCGCCAGAAGGCGGTCAGTTGCAGTGCGGTGCAGATCGCGTCGCTCAGCGTGACCCGTTCGTCGTCGGTGTACCCGAGGATGGCGAGGGAGAGCTGGCCGACGGGGGTGGTCGATTGGGCGCAGAAGGCGAGGAGCGCATCATAGGTTGCGTACGCGGACGTCTCCTGCCGTTGCCGCTGCGCGCTGATCAAGGCGAGGAGCGGCTCGCGCGGCAACGACTGCGCGAACAGCGGTGAGAGCACCGGGTGGTGGCGGGTATCGCCGCCCCAGACCCGCGCGATCTCCGCCTCCCATACGTCGAGGTGGGCGCGATGCTCCGGTGTCGGCGTGCTGAGCGTGCGGGTCTCGCGGTAGAAGGTGGCGAGCGCGGCGAAGGCGGCACGATACCGTCGTGGCATCAGCAGCGATCGCACAGGCAGGCGCGTCGCGCGCGCGCTGTGGGAGGCGGTGCGTACGGGCGCGATTCTTTCGTTCCGGCGTACCGGTTGCACGTTGTCCGTCGCGCGGACGTGCAGGGTATCGGCTTCCATCAGCCCCCTCAAGCCTTCCGGGGATCGGTGCGGGTGCGTGTTCCACGCGGGCAATCCCGGCTGCTACCTCTCTGAATGGGAAAGTCCGTCGGAGTGTGACGGGCGTTCACGTTTGCAATCACGATCCGAACGCGCCTTTCCCGATCGTCGTCAGCGTCACATCGTCCATCGGTGGGTTGTGCAGGCCCGCGCGCACGTCGCGGTAGTATCGTTCGAGCGGCAACTCCTTGAAGAGGCTCGACCCACCGACGATCCGCATCCCCTTGTCCACGACATCGACGGCGTTGTTGGACGCAACCATCTTCGCGGCGGCGACGCGGCCCGGAAAGCCCGGTCGCCCATCGCGCGACATGTCCCACTCGTCCGCCGCCGCCCAGACGAGTGTGCGACCCGTCAGGAGGGCGATGTCCATCTCCGCAACGCGCGACTGGATCGTCGGAAGCGTCGCCAGTGGCTTGCCGAGGCTCGTCGGCACGCGGTCCTTCGCGTACTGCACCGCGACGTTGCGCGCCGCCTCCGCGACGCCGAGATAGGTCGCGCTCACCGCGAGCGAACCCCACGCCCGGTGATCCGACGCTCCGGGGTCGGCATTCTTCCGCGAGCCGCCGACGCGCACCACGTCCGCGTCCGGCACGAAGACGTCCTCCAGCAGCACGTCGTGGCTGCCCGTCGCGCGCATCCCGAGGCTGTCCCACGTCTCGATGATGGATAGTCCCTTCGCGCCTTTCGTGACGAGGAAATCCCCCGTCCGGTCGTCGCCCGTCACCCCGGCGAAGACGAGGAAGAAGTCGAGGATCGGGCTGAGGCTACCCCACGTCTTTCGCCCATTGAGCAGCCAGCCGCCCTCAACCTCCGTCGCCGTCGTGTTCGGTCGCCCGCCGCGCGAGGGGGAGCCGAGTTCCGGCTCGGTCGCGATGCTGTTGACCGTCGCGCCCTCCCGCGCGGCGGCAGTGAAGACGCGCTCGCGGATGCCCTTCGGCCATGCGTGGAACTGGGCCTCCCGCCCGAGCGTCGAGAGCGTCATCGTGCTGCCGAGCGCGGTCGCGCCATTGCCAATCGCGAGGCGACCCTGCGCGCGGACGAATTCGCCCAAATTCGCGCCCATGCCGCCGTTCGCCTCGGGCACGGTGAGCGCGAGGTAGCCGCTCCGCTTCAAGTCCTCGAAGTCCTCGAAGGCGAAGCGGTTCTCGCGGTCGTATCCGGCGGCGCGTGGCGCGATGCGGGCCGCGAGTTCATCGGCGAGGGCGACGAATCGCGCCTGCCGTTCGGTGTACGCTGCTTCCAGAATCGTCATGCACGCCCTCTCGATTTCATCCTGTGCAATCCTAACACCCGCATCGTATCATGGTGCACGAATGTTGCCAGCACGAACGGACCAATTTCAATCGATAGAGGGAGCGAAATGTGCGAATCACGAATGTCAGGGTCATCGTCACCTGTCCGGGGCGGAATTTTGTGCTGGTGAAGATCGAGACGGACGAGGGGCTGTACGGCTGGGGCGACGCGACGCTTAATGGCCGCGAGCTCGCCGTCGCGACACTGCTGGAGGAGCACCTCGCGCCGCTCCTGATCGGCATGGACCCGGACAGGATCGAGGACATTTACCAGTACCTCTCGCGCGGCTCCTACTGGCGTGGCGGGCCGATTCAGATGACCGCCATCGCCGGGATCGACCTTGCGCTCTGGGACATCAAAGGGAAGCGCGCCAATCTGCCCGTCTACTCGCTGCTCGGCGGCAAGTCGCGCGAGGGCGCGCTGGCGTACTCCCACGCCAGCGGCGGCGACTTCCAGGCGGTCGAGGAGCGCGTGCGGGAACTGATGGCGCAGGGCTTCAAGGTGATCCGCGCGCAGGTCGCCATCATCGGGACGGGGCTGAAGGGGACGTACGGCGTCGAGAGCGCCGCCCGCCATCAGCAGACCTACGCGCTGCCGAGTATGCCGGAGATCGAGACGTGGGAACCCGCGCCGTATCTCCGCTCCGTCCCACGCCTCTTCGACCATCTTCGCAGCAACCTGCCGGAAGAACTGGAACTCTTCCACGATGTGCACGAGCGGTTAACGCCCATCGAGGCGGCGCGGCTGGCGAAGGAGTTGGAGCAATTCCATCTCTTCTTCCTCGAAGACTGCCTGCGCCCGGAGCACAAGGAGTCGTTCCGCCTCATCCGGCAGCACACGACAACCCCGCTCGCGATGGGCGAACTCTACTTCAACAAGTGGGACTGCCTGCCCGTCATCACCGAGCAGTTGATCGACTTCATCCGCTGCGACCTCGGCCACACAGGCGGCATCACCGAGGGGCGGAAGATCGCCGCCATCGCGGAGCCGTACGGCGTCAAGACCGCGTGGCACGGCCCCGGCGACATCGGCCCGATCGTCCACGCGGGCAATGTCCACCTCGACCTCGTCGTGCCGAACTTCGGCGTGCAGGAGATGGTCTTCTTCAGGGATCAGGTGCAGG
>JBBSII010000250.1:0-6558 GCA_038232175.1 Thermomicrobiales bacterium | reverse complement strand
TTCGCCTGCCCATCGCGGAACTCTGCCGCCTCGCGAAGGAGCGGGGCGCGTGGGCGTTCGTCGATGGCGCGCAGTCCGTCGCGCAGTTCGACTTCTCGCCGCGCGCGATCGGCGCGGACGCGCTGACTGGCAACGGGCACAAGTGGCTCTGCGGCCCGAAGGGGACCGGCTTCCTCTGGGTCGCGTCCGAACGGCTCGCGGAGCTGCGCCCCACCTTCGTCGGCAGCGGGACGTATGCCCGCGAGACCTTACGGGATATGTTTATCGATGGTGCGACGCCGGAGATGGTGCACGTCGATTCCGCGCGGCGCTTCGAGTACGGCACGCGCAACTTCGGGCCGTACGCCGGGTTGGACGCGGCCTTGCGGTACCGCGACGCGCTCGGCGCGGCGACAATTGAGGCGCATCAGGCGGCGATGTCTGGCCTGATGAAGCGGAGCCTCGCGGCGATCCCCGGCGTCACCGTCCACACGCCCCCTGCGTGGGAAGACTCCTGCGGCATCGTCACCTTCTCGCTCGCCGGGTGGGTGGGCACCGACCTCTCCCGCACGCTCTGGGATGACCACAAAATCATCCAGCGCCGCGTCGAGCGCCCAAGCGGCATCCGCGTCTCCGCCGCCTACTTCATCAACATGGACGACATCACCCGCCTCTGCGAAACCATCGAGCGCATCGGGAGGGAGACGCATTGACCACAGAGCGCACAGAAAACACAGAGAGGGTATCAGGGGGTTAGGTGGATGAGGAACGGTGGTTATGCCGCCCACCGCGCGATGCGCGCCTCCTCCACTTTCGGCCGCCTTCCCCACTTCTTCGCGCGTACCGTCTGCCGCTGGATGCCGTAGGCGACGACGATCGCGGCGAGCGGGCAGCCGTACGCGACCAGCGGCACGACCTGCGTGATGATCGTTTCGTCGGTCGCGCGGCGATAGCAGGACGGTTCCGCCCGTGCGCTGAAGGTCGTGTCGCAGACGGTGCAGCGCTCGCGGGGCGGGGCATCGGCGGGAATCCCGCTGGTTCCTTCGCCACCGCTGCGTGTTGCCTCACGGATACATCTTACTCGTGCGCGATCGTTGCTGGACAGTCGGGAGTGGGACAGAATACGGCCTGCGGGTTCATCGACCCTCCGGCTCGACAAAGGAGATGCTCCTGGATGCGTCTTTCCCTGTCTCCTTCCGCTATGCCACCGCTCCCCATACACCCACCCATTCGGGCATCGTGTTATTCTTCTCACCATTCTCGCGTTCTTTCTCTGCGTCCTCTGTGCCTCTGTGGTTTTCCCTCATTCATAGGAGGATGGGATGCCTGCGACTGACATTCGGCGTCGAGTGGAGATTGGCCCGGAAACACTGAAGCAACTGGAAGGGATCAGCACGGCGACGCTCTCCGCGCTGCTGATGCGGCGGGGCGTGCGCGCCGTCTTCATGGCGGGCGTACTGCCGCTCAACCCGGAAGCGCACATGGTCGGGCGGGCGTTCACGCTCCGCTATCTACCCGCACGGGAGGACATGCCCGGCGGCGAGGGGCTGGACGACCTGACGAACCTCCAGCGGCAGGGCGTCGAAACGGTCGGCCCCAGCGAGGTCTTCGTCATCGACGCGCGGGGCAACACGAACGCCGGTAGCTTGGGAGACATCCTCGCCGCCCGCATCTTCCTGCGGGGCGCGGCGGGCATCGTCACCGACGGCGCATTCCGGGACACACCGACGATCCGGGAACTCGGCAAGCCCGTCTACGCCCGCGCGATGCACGCCGCCATCAGCACAACGCAGCACTTCGCGGCGGATTTGCAGGTGCCGATTGCGTGCGGCGGCGTGATGGTCTGCCCCGGCGATGTGCTCGTCGGCGACGGCGAGGGGGTGATTGTCATTCCGCAGGCGCTCGCCGCAGAGGTCGCGGCGGAAGCGGCGGAGTACGAGCCGAAGGAGGCGTTCATCCGCTCGCTGATCGACAGCGGCCGCAGCATCAAGGGCGTCTATCCACCCGACGCGGAGACCCTCGCCGCGTACGAGGAGTGGAAGAAGACGCAATAGGGAGTAGCCGGTAAGGAGGCCGGTGGGTGTGGCGGTGTATGATACCGCCATGAGAAGGAGCGCGCATCATGGCAACGACGACAACCAAGAAAACTGAGGACGCGCTGATCGCGGAATGGATCGAGCCGCACCCAAAGAAAGGCGGGCGGGACGAATATCGCCTCAAAAGGTATGGCATCTCCGTCTGGGCGCTCGCTGGATCCTGGCAGACGGATGACCGGGACGTTGATCGCGTCGCGCATGATTACGACATCCCGCGTGAGGCCGCCGAAGCCGCACTTGCGTACTACAAGCGCAACAAAGGAGTGATCGATAATTGCCTCGATGCCAACGACACTGCGGAGCCATGGAGAGAGATGGATCTCATGGGTGCAACGGAGGCCGAGCGCGACCTGATTACCCGATGGATTGAGCCGAACTCACACAAGCCAGGACGTGACGAATACTGGCTCAAGAACTATCACATTTCTGTTTGGGCGCTAGTCGGATATTGGCAAGGGGTCGAGCACGATGTTACTCGTGTCGCGCACGACTATGACATCCCACAAGAGGCGGTCGAAGCCGCACTCACATACTATGAACGCTACAAGGACCTCATCGACAATCGCCTCGATGCCAACGAGATTTAGCGTTGGCTGCATTCTACTTCGATCAGAATGTTTCCTCCAGCATCGCCGTACTGCTGCGAGCGGAGGGGCATCAACTCACAACCGCATATGAAATTGGCCTCGATCGTGCCGGGGATGATGAACATTTCCTCCTGGCAGCACAGCGCAATTGGACACTCGTCACGACCAATGCAAAGGACTTCCGCCTTCTGCATGATGCGTGGCGACGCTGGCTCAGCACCTACGGCGTCACCGCTCTGCACGCGGGTGTGCTCATCGTTCCGCAGCGCCAGTCGGCTCAGCGCATCGCGCGAGCGATCGCTGACCTTCTAGCGGAAAGTCCGCCCCTCGCGAACGAACTCTATGAATGGAGGCCGGACAGCGGATGGGTCCAACGCGCATAGAGAAACCGTCCACTACTCGGCGGGTGCCTCCTGCATCGCCAGTTCGGCGGAGACGCGGTACGGCAGCCCGCTGATGCGCTTCGCCAGTTTCGAGAGGTGCCATTCCGGCTGCGTCGCGATGCTCGTGCGGATCGTGTCGTTGAAGGGCGCGAGCCAGCGGTCGTCGAGATGATCCGGCCCGAAGTGGCAGCCGAGGATCGACCCCGCCGTCGCGCCGTAACTGTCGGCGTCGTTGCCCTGGCTGACTTGCTTGCAGATGCCGTCCCCCACGCTCTCCGCGAACCGGAGCGTGTTAATCAGCGTGCCGACCTCCTGGTAGACCTGGCAGTGGCTGTACTGACCGTACCGGCCATGGATGCGCTCGTAGCCGTCGATCCAGTCCGTCGCCTCGGAGACCATCGTGAGCGAGTCCGCGACGATGCGGTAGAAGCGGCTGCGGCGCGGCACGAATTTCAGCGCGGTGTCGAAGATCTCCAGCGGGTCTATCACGACCTGCGCGGTCGCGATGGCGGCGGCGGTGAACATCGTCGAGTAAATCCCGGTGCGGCGATGCGTCCAACTGGCATCCCGCCACGCGAGTTCGGCGGCGAGCGCGGGGCGACCGGGGCAGGCGTATCCGTACGCATCCGCGCGGATCATCGCGCCGCAATACTCATCCTTCGGATTGAGCACCGTCACCCACGCGCCGAGGTCGTCAGGGTCGCCGCCCATCAGCGTGTTGATCCCCGCCTTGAGGAGCAGCGTGCGTTCCGGCCCGAAGGTCTGCGTGACCGGCAGGTGGCGCAGCCAGAGATCGCGCAGATTCGCCTGCGTGAAGGCGATGCCGTGCGTTTCGAGGAGCATCATGCCGAGCACTGTGTAATTGATGTCGTCGTCCGGCGCGACGGCGTCGATTCGCTCCCGCGCGGACTCCACCCACGACCGGTGCCGCCGCCCCAGCGCGAGCAATGCGCGCTCGGAGATGTAGTCGTCGAGCGGCCACTCGCCGGTGCGCGAGAGGGCGTCGCGCAGTTCATCCAGCGTCGGGTTGATCTCAATCGGCTTGCCGAGCATGCAGCCGCAGACCGAGGCGAGGAACGCCGCCTCCACGCGCCGCGCGCTGTCGTCCAGATCAATCGTGGCGATTGGGTCCGTCGGGCGTGAGGGGTCGCACGCCGCCCAGATGTCATCCAGCCCATTCGGCTCGCTGAACGGCCAGTCCACCTCCAGCGGCAGATCGACGAGGGAGTGGGCGAAGGTCGCGAGGGCGTCGTAACTGTCGGGCAAGCTCGCGAGCGTCTCCGTGAGACCAATGACAATGTGCCCCTGCTCCTCTTTGTTCGCGATGACCGTTGTCAGTTGTGCGCGCAGCGACCGGTACGTGGGCAGCAGCATTGATCCCCCCTTATGCGTCAGATTTCTCCCTATGGTAACGGAAAATGACCCATGATGTGACGGGGATCATCTGCGCGCGGCGGCCAGCCTGTGCTTCGCCAGGATCGCTTGCGCGACGCGGAGGGAGGCGGCATCCACCATCTTCCCCTCGACCGTGATCGCGCCGGTGCCCACCGCCATCGCCGCCTCGTAGGCATCAAGCACTTTTTGCGCCCACCCCACCTGGGCGGGCGGTAGCGAGAAGACGCGATTGAGCGGCTCGATCTGGCTCGGGTGGATCGCCCACTTACCGTCGAAGCCCATCACGCGCGCGATGTCGCAGGAGCGCGCGAACCCGTCCATATCCTTGAAGGCGGCGTACGGGCCGTCCATGCACCGTTTCCCATACGCCCGCGCCGCCGCGACGGTGGTGTGCATGACCGCGTGCCAGCGGTGGCCAGGATAGAAGGCATCATTCTCGTCGAGCACGCCGATGTTGTCCATCGGCATCTGGAGCGAGGCGGCGTAGTCGGCGGGGCCGTAGATGATCGTCTCGACGCGCGCGGAGCACGCCGCGATTGCCGACAGATTGAGGTAGCCGAGCGCCGTCTCGATCTGCACCTCGATGCCGATGGGACGGGTCAGTCCCGTCGCCAGCTCGATCTGCGTCAGGAGCGTTTCGACGACATAGACATCCTCCGGCCGGTTGACCTTCGGCACCATCACGAGATCGAGGTGCGCGCCCGCCCCCTCCACGACCTCGATCAGGTCGCGGTAGGCGAATGGCGTGTCGAGCGCGTTCATGCGGAACATCCGCAGGCTGTGACCGAAGTCGAAGTGCGCGAGCGCGTGGACGACATTCGCGCGGCTCGCCGCCTTCTCGCTCGGCGCGACGGCGTCCTCGAGGTCGATGCAGACGGCATCGGCGGCGGACGCGGCGGCCTTCTCGATCATGCGCGGGTTCGACGCGGGCGTGACGAGGACGGACCGTTCGAGCCGTGCAGCGGGGACGCGCTCAGATGCCGCGATCATGCGAGTTCCTTTCCGACACCGCGCGGAGGCGGCAAAGACCGAGCAAGACGCGAGCATCGACCTTCCCGCGTATACAATCGCGCCGTACGCACTATCGCTCCTCACGCCCACCCTCTCGATCAATGGGAGCGAAGCGCGGCACGAGGATTAGGAGTGTAGCATCATGTCGGCCAGTGGCCTTTTCGCGGAGCAGACCGGATACTGTGGCCGAAACCCTCGCCTTTGCCGAAATGGTAGAGTACGCTGAGGATAGAGAACCGTCGAGCAGCAGGAGGATTGCCATGCAAGCACCAGAGACGATGCCTCGGACGCAGCACGAGGCCGTCGCGCTCACCTCGCGCATTACCTGCCCGCAGTGCGGGTTCACGAAGGAAGAAGTGATGCCGACCGAGGCGTGCCAGTATTTCTACGAGTGTGGCAACTGCCACACCCGCTTGACGCCCAAGCAGGGCGACTGCTGCGTCTTCTGCTCCTACGGCGATGTGCCCTGCCCGCCGAAGACCAGTGGGTCGTGCGACTGCTAGCGATCAGTGACCGCCCGTTCAACCGTCTGCCAGCACCGCCATGGGCGCATCGACCCGATCTGTGGCCAGGGTCCCGCGCCGGTAGAGATGGCGCAGCGCGGGCCGGACGCCGCTGATGACGAGCAGGAGGATGATGAAGAGGAGCGCGGGCAGGCCGAGGACCGGGGCCGAGCCGTAGCGCGCCGCGAGGAAGCCCGCACCGAGGTTGCCAAAGGACATCACGCCGCTTGCGCTCATCAGGAAGAGGCCCGAAATCCGCCCGCGCAGATGGTCGGGCACCACCTCCTGCATCATCGTGTTCGCCAGCGTCATGAAGCAGGTTGTCATCGCCCCCACGACGAAAATCGCGGCGAGCGCCAGCAGGCTATTCATCGCGACGGCCATCAGGGCCGTGGCGATGCCGCTCCCGATGCCCCCAACCAGCAGCAGCGCGCCGCGTTGCCGTCGCGAGCGCATACCCGCCAGGATGAAGGCGGCGACGATCGATCCCAGGCCCATCGCCGACACGAGCGAGGAGTAGATCGCCCCACTCCCGCGCAAATTCTGATCCGCGAAGAGGGGCAGCGTCGAGTCGAACGCCATCGTCAGAAGGCAGTGCAGAACG
>JBBSII010000249.1:0-6607 GCA_038232175.1 Thermomicrobiales bacterium | reverse complement strand
GAAGTTCGCGCCTGACTTCGGCATCCTGCCCGGCCTCGCGACCAAATGGGATGTGAGCGCCGACCAGTCCACATTCACGTTCACGCTGCGCCCCGGCGTGAAATGGCACGATGGCCAGCCGCTCACCGCGAAGGATGTCAAGTTCACGCTCGACGCGGCGGTCGCCAGCGACAGCAAGTCGCCCGCGCAACCCACCCTCCAGACCTACCTCAAGTCGGTCGAGACGCCGAACGACGGCACGGTGGTCGTCACGCTGAACAAGCCGTACAGTCCGCTCCTGACCGTCCTCGCGGAGCAGTTGCCCATCCTCCCCGCGCGCCTGCTCGACGGCAAGGTCTACGATGACCAGTTCAGCAAGATGCCCATCGGCACCGGCCCGTACAAGGTCAAGGAGCGGCAGACGAGCTTCATCACGCTGGAGCACAACCCGGATTACTGGGGGCAACTGCCCTACACGAGCCGCATCATTCTCCGGGACGCACCCGAGGCGTCGGCGCAGCAGGCGGGCCTGCTCGCCGGCGAACTCGATGTCGTCGCGTATGTGCCGACGACGATGCAGAACCTGAAGGCGCAGAACTATCCGATCTTCCGCGGCCTCGCGGGGAGTGTCCACGGCATCAATCTCGACCTGCAGAACCCTATCCTCCAGGATGTGAAGGTGCGCAAAGCGCTCCAGTTGGCGCTGGATCGCCCGCGTATTCAGGCGGTGCAGTACACCGATGGCGTGCTGGCCGACACGGACGTCTCTCCCGCGTACGGGCAGTACCACAGCGACACCCTCGCGCCGATCGCGGCGGACCCGAAGGCGGCCGGCGCGCTGCTCGACGGGGCGGGGTGGATGCTGAACGCTGCGGGCATCCGCGAGAAGGCCGGTCAGCCCCTGAAACTGCGCTATCAGGCGTGGGCGGAGCAGTCATGGCAGAACATCGCCGCGATCGCGCAGGCGAGTTGGAAGCCGCTCGGCGTCGATGTCGCGATCGAGACGGTCGAGCTGGCCCGGCTGACGGACACCCTTTCCGGCAAGTACGACATGGCCACCGTCGGTTGGCCGCTCACCTCGGATCCGATCGTCGGCCTCAACCTGCTCTTCCACAGCACGGAGAAGACGCTGAAGGAGGGCGGCACACGCAACGTCTTCCGCTACAAGAACGACACGGTGGACACCGCGCTGGCGACCGCGTTCGCGACCACGGACATTCCGCGCCGAGTTGCGATCGTGCAGCAAATTCAGCAGCAACTGTACGACGATTTGCCGCTGATCCCGATTGCCCATCCGGCCTACCAACTGATCGCGAAGCCGGGCCTGACGCTGGACGAGACGGGCAAGGGCGGCCTCTCCAGCATCGGCCCCGGCTTCTTCATGAACCGCTGGCGCACGAAGTCCTGACGGCTACGGGGGGACGCCGGTGAATCGCTATCTGCTGCGGCGCGGGGTGCAACTCGTGCCCCAACTGCTCATCCTGTGCGTGCTCTCGTTCGCGCTCGTCCACCTGACGCCGGGTGCGACGGGCGTCGTGGACCTGCAATCGGTCAACGCGCAGGACCTTGTCGCGCTGCACAAGCAACTCGGCCTCGACCGCCCCTTGTACGTCCAGTTCGGGGACTGGCTCTGGCATCTCGTCCGGCTCGACTTCGGGCGCTCATTCATTGATGGCGAGATGGTGCGCGACAAGATCCGGGACCGGCTGGCGGCGACGGTCCTGCTGACCGGCAGCGCGCTACTGCTCGCGATTGTGATCGCCGTCCCGCTCGGCGTGCTCACCAGCCTGCACCGCAACTCGTTCTTCGACTACGCGATGACCGTTTTCGCCTTCTTCGGCGTCTCGATTCCCGCGTTCTGGGCGGCGATCGTGGCGATCATCCTCTTCAGCGTCAAGCTGCACTGGTTTCCCGTGCAGGGGATGCGAACGGTGGGGCAGCCGGTGTCGTCCGCCGCACTCGACCTGCTCCGGCACCTCGCGCTGCCGGCGCTCGTGCTCGGCCTCGAAGGGACGGCGGCGCTGACTCGCTTCGTCCGGTCGAGCATGAGCGAGGTGCTGACCGAGGACTACGTGCGGACGGCGCGCGCCAAAGGGCTGCGGGAGCGCGCCGTCCTCATCCGACACGCGCTGAAGAACGCGCTCCTGCCGCTCGTGACGCTGATCGGGCTGCGGCTGCCCGCGCTGATCGGCGGCTCGGTCCTGATCGAGACGGTCTTCGCATGGCCGGGCATCGGGCGGCTCGCGTGGGAGTCGGTCGTGCGGCGCGACTATCCGGTCGTCCTCGGGCTTGTCGTCTGCACCGGCATCCTGACCATCGTCGGCAACCTGCTGGCCGACATCGCCTACGCGGCGATCGACCCGCGCATCAAACTCGAGGCGTAGCGCATGGCATCGCTGGCAACGGTCGAACAACCTGCTCTGGTATCCCGACGGAGCCACTCACGATGGAGGCAACGATGGGGACGCTTCGTCGCCAACCGTCTCAGTCTGGTTGGCCTCGTCGTGCTGATCCTGCTCGTCCTCGCCGCGCTGCTCGGCCCACCGATCATTTCGCGATTCCTCGGCATCGACCCGAACGCGCTGAGTTGCAACACGCTCGAACCCGCGAGCGCTCACCACCCCCTCGGCTGTGACCCGCTGGGGCGGGACATCCTTGCGCGGCTCGCCGTCGGCGGGCGCGTCTCGCTGGCCGTCGGGTTGCTCGTCGCGCTCTGCACGACGGTGCTTGGCCTGGTCGTCGGGATGAGCGCCGGGTACTTCGGTGGCCTGACAGACAGCCTACTGATGCGCTTCACGGACACGATGCTGGCGATGCCGACGTTCTTCATCGTGCTCGCCGCCGCCGCCTTTCTCGGGCCGAACCTGTTCAACACGATCCTCATCATCGGGTTCACTCAGTGGATGGCGACCGCGCGACTGGTGCGGAGCCAGTGCCTCGCCATCCGCGAGCGGGAGTACATCCTCGCGGCGCGCGCCAGCGGCCTCACGGACGCGCGCATTCTCCGGCACATCCTGCCGAATGTACTGCCGACCGTGATCGTCGTCGCGACGTTGGCGGTGGCGACGGGCATCCTGACCGAGTCAGCCCTCAGCTACCTCGGCCTCGGCATCCAGCCGCCGCACGCGAGCTGGGGCTCGATGCTCTCGGGCGCGCAGAATTACATCTTTGTCGCGCCATTGCAGGGCATCTACCCGGGGTTGCTCATCATGCTCACGGTCCTCACCGTCAACTTCGTCGGCGAGGGGCTGCGCGAGGTGCTCGACCCGCGCCTCTCGCAGTCGTGAGCGCGGATGTGTTTTGGGAAGAGCGGGTGACGTGAACGAGACCACAGGAGGGTTTGACTGATGGGTATACAGGGCATGCGCACCGACCGTCTCGCAGTGGATGGGGGCCAGTCGACACGGACCGCGCCGTTCCCCGCGTGGCCGGTCGCGGACGAGCGCGAGGAGCGCCTGCTGCTCGAGGTACTCCATTCCGGCAAGTGGGGTGAACTGAGCGGCGACAAGGTGACGACCTTCGCGGCCCGTTTCGCCGCGTTCCAGGGCGCGAAGTATGGCGTCTGCGTCCCGAATGGGACGATGGCGCTCGAGATGGGCCTCCGGGCGCTAGGAGTCGGGCCGGGCGACGAAGTGATCACCACGTCATACACCTTCATCGCCACCGCCAGCGCGGCGCTCTCGCTCGGCGCGAAACCGGTCTTCGTCGATATCGACCCGCGCACCTGCAACATCGACGCGGAAAAGGTCGCGGCGGCGGTGACGCCGCGCACGAAGGCAATCGTCCCGGTCCATTTCGGGGGTCAGCCGGCGGACCTGGACGGCGTCGTCGCGGTCGCCCAGCGGCACGGGCTGCGCGTCCTCGAGGACGCGGCGCAGGCGTGGGGCGCGGAGTGGCGGGGCCGCCGCGTGGGCGCAATCGGCGACGCGGGTACCTTCAGCTTCCAGATGAGCAAGAACATGACGGCGGGCGAGGGCGGCATCGTCGTGACGGACGACGATGCCCTGAACGACCTCTGCTGGTCCCTGCACAACGTGGGGCGCGTGCGTGAGGGTGCGTGGTATCAGCACGAAATTCTCGGTTGGAACTTCCGCATGACCGAGTGGGCGGGTGCGGTGCTCCTCGCGCAACTGGAGCGGCTGCCCGAGCAAATGCCGGTGCGCGAGGCGAGCGCGCAGTATCTCGACGGGGTGCTGGCAGAAATCCCCGGCATCAGCCCGCTCGAAACCGACCGTCGCGTCACCCGCCACGCGCGGCATCTCTACCCGATCCGGTACGACGCGACGCGATTCGGCAACCACGCGCGCGCCGAGTTCATCGCCGCGATGTACGCGGAAGGAGTGCCATGCATCAGTGCGGGGTACGTGCCGCTCACGCAGTCCCCCGCGATCCACCGCGCGCTGCACGACCTTTTCGGCCCCGACAGTGTCGCCGGCATCGCACCGTGCCCCCTGGCGGACGAGGCGGGCGAGCAGGTGCTCTGGATCTACCAGAACGCGCTGCTGGGCGATCGCGAGGATATGGAGAGCATTGCCACGGCGATGGAGAAGATCCAGGCGGCGTGGCGCTGACGCTCATGGTTGAAAAATTTGGGATGTAGGGAGGGTTTGCGACCGTGAACGATGGGGAAACGGCAGACCGGACCTCGATGGGGCTTCGGCTCGGCGCGGCGAAGGCCGTCATCACGCCCCCGGTCGGCGGCGAGTTGTCGGGCTTCATCGCGCGCACCGCGCCGATGGTCGGCGTGCACGACGACCTCTATGCGCGGGCGCTCGTCTGGGCGGATGACGGGACGCCGGGGCGCGCGGCGGCGCTGGTCACGCTCGATCTGATCGACCTCGACGCCGCGCACGTCCGCCTGATTCGCGAGCGGGCGGCGACGCTCTCCGGCATCCCCGCCGAGCGAATCGGCGTCACCTGCACGCACACGCACGGTGGTCCCGTCACGCTCCTCGGGCGATGGCTGGGCGCGGGCGACCCCGCCTATCTGGACGCAATGTGCAAGACGGCGGCGGGCGTGGTTGCCATGGCGGCGCGGCGCACGGAGCCGGTCGTGATGCGCTGGGCATGCGGCGAAGAGTCGACGGTGGGGAAGAACCGGCGGGTACCGGGCGGCGTCATCGATCCCGATGTGCCGGTGGTGCGCTTTCAGCGGCGCGACGGCACGGTCGCAGCGCTGCTCACGGGTTACGCGTGCCACCCCGTGACACTCGGCCCGGACAACCTGCTGGCGACGGGGGACTATCCCGGCTATGCCGTCCGCACGCTCGAAGCAATCTATCCCGGCGCATTCGCCCTCTTCGCGACGGGTTGCTGCGGCCAGATTAACACCGGGCACACGG
The DNA here is from genome assembly GCA_038232175.1 of Thermomicrobiales bacterium. Classification (GTDB taxonomy): domain Bacteria; phylum Chloroflexota; class Chloroflexia; order Thermomicrobiales; family JALYUS01; genus JALYUS01. The sequence goes on along the minus strand of JBBSII010000249.1, from coordinate 1,286 downwards.
CGCGGGATGGCATGCGGCGGCGCGGCGCCACATGGCGCACCCACGGCGAGGCGGAGCGCCTGGGCCGGACGGTCGCCGCAGCGGCGGCGCAGGCGGCGGAGCGGGCGGCGCGCGACGCCACGGCGCTCGCGGTTGGGGCGCACCCGATCCTGCCCGTGCCCGTGCAGGCGATGCGTCGCACGGTGCACCTGCCGCTGCTCCCGACCGCACCGCCCGCCGAGTTGGAGGCACTGGTGTGCCAATGGCGCACGGACCGCGCGCGTCTTGCGCGCGCCGGGAACGGCCCCGGTGAGACCGGGCCGTACCGCGTCGGGGAGGAGTGGGCGGCGGCGCTCCGGGCCGGGAGACTCCCCGATGTCGTCTCGGCGGAGGTGATGGTGATCGGGCTGGGCGCGGTTTCGCTCGTCCTGCTGCCGGGTGAAATGTTCGTCGAGCTCGGGCTGGCGATCAAGGCATACGCCGCCCCGCGTGCCGTGATGACGCTGGCCTACGCGAACGGCACACCGGGCTACATCCCCCACCGATCCGCCTACCCGGAGGGCGGATACGAGGTTGCCGAGGCGTATCGCTACTACGGCTACCCTGCCTGCTTCGCGCCCGAGGCGGGCGAGGCGCTCGTCGCCACGGCCTGCGCGCTGCTGGACGAACTCGCCGCCCTCGATGGATCCCCGCACGATGCGTGAGCGCGACAGGGAAGGGGAGGGCAATCGCCGGATTGGTGTCGGCATCGTGGGGTTCGGGGGCATCGGCCAGGTGCACGCGGCGGCGCTCGAGCAGTGCCCGGAGGCGCGGGTGATGGCCGTGGCCCGGCGGCATCGCGACGAGGCGGTCGCGGCGCGTTTCCCGCGTGTCGCGTGGCACACCGACTATCGTGCCCTGCTCCGCCATGACGACATCGCGGTGGTGGCAATCTGCACACCGAACGGCGACCACGCGAAGCAGGCGCTCGACGCGCTCGCGGCCGGGAAACATGTCGTTGTGGAGAAGCCACTCGCGCTCTCGCTCGCGGATGGGGAGCGGGTCGTGGACGAGGCCCGCGCGCGGGGGCGGCTGCTTGCCGTAATGTCGCAGCGCCGACTTGAGCCGCAAAACCGCTATCTGAAAGCGCTGCTCGACGCGGGGACGCTCGGCACGCCGGTGCTCGGCGAGACACTCGTGCGCTGGCACCGCGACCGGCGCTACTATGACAGCGCGCCGTGGCGCGGCTCGCGCGCGCTGGATGGTGGTGTGCTACTCAACCAGGCAATCCACGCCATCGACCTGTTGCGGTGGTTCCTCGGCCCCGT
>JBBSII010000248.1:0-6622 GCA_038232175.1 Thermomicrobiales bacterium | reverse complement strand
GTGAATGTGATACCGAGCGCGAGCGCGAGCAGGTAGCGCTTCACCCGCATCCCGACACGGAGCCATTTCCGCACTTCTCTCCCCCTCAACCGTACGTACGCTGTACGTCAGCGTTCGTATCTTAACACTCGCGGCACAAGGAATCAAACAACCGCGCGATGCGCCCGAAATGGGTGACCATTTCTTCATCAACTACCGGGCGAGCGCGTTTTTACAAATTCTTGCCAGTCGTGCCCGAAAGACTTGATACTACGCGGCGTGTGGGGCGGGAATCATCCAGTGGTGTGCATTTCAGCGTAGGAGTGTGTGACGGCACACGCTCCCTATTTTTGGCAAGGAGACACCATGAACCGAAAAGCAATGATCGGCGCAGTCATCGGCATCCCGTTGCTCATCATCGCCGGCTTCGGCATCTGGCTGCTCGGGAAGGGAGACAAACTCCCCGGCCAGTCGCAACCGACGCGCATCCCGACGGTCGCCGCCTTCGCCAGCCCCGTCGGCACGAGCGTCGCGGCGGGCGCGACGGTCGCCCCCACCACGGCGGCAGCAACGACCGCAGCGCCGACGACGGCGGCAGCGGCCACATCGTCCACCGGTTCAGCGGCGACGACGAGCGCGGTGTCCCCGGCGCGCCCGACTACGGCGGCGAGCAGCGTCACGAGTGGCACCGCCCCGGCAGCGAGCGCCGCCGGTAGCACCGCGCCGAGTGGCTCAAGCGTCGCCGCCGGTGGCCCGATCGGCACGGTCCCGGCAGGCGCGAATGCCTACGTCGTAACGGACAAGTCGCAGGCGAAGACGACCGTGAACGAGAAACTCGCCAGCCTCCCGACGAACAGCGACGCAGTTCACACGACGAACGCCTTTCGGGGCCAACTGGTGCTCGGGCAGGACGGCAAGCCGACCACCGGCTCCAGTTTCGAGGTGGACCTGCGCACGATGAAGAGCGACCAGGCACGCCGCGACAACTACATCCAGATGAACACGCTGGAAACCGCGAAGTTCCCGCTCGCCACCTTCAACATCACCGGCGTCGATGGCTGGAACGGGCCGCTCAAGGACGGGCAGCAGGCGACCTTCAAATTGCTCGGCATGATGACGATCCACGGCGTCACGAAGCCCGTGACCTTCGACACGACCGCCGCGATGCAGGGCGACACGATCAATGGCACGGCCGTCACCTCCTTCAAGTTCGCGGACTTCGACATGAAGGCCCCGACCATCGCGAACTTCGTCAGCGCCTCCGACACGATCAAGCTCGAACTGACCATCGCCACGAAGAAGGCGGCATAGGGAAGTAGCGAGTAACGAGTAACGAGTAACGAGACGCCGAGGGAATTCCTCTTGTTACTTGTTACTTTCAACTCGCTACTCGCTACTAACTACTGACCACTACCGGGCCACTCGGCTGGGGGCTGCCGCGCACCGGTTCGAGCGTCACCTCCAGCGCGTCCGGCGGGGTCGCGGTTTCCGGGCTTTCGATGATGAGCAGGGCGCTCCCCGTACCGTCTGGCGTGATGACTCCGAGCGATGTCCATTGCCCGCCGTGCCGCACCCAGGCGTAATAGGTCTGACCGGCGGGGGCGGGGGCGAAATCCTCGAAGGTCATCACGGCGGTTCGATTGCCGGGCAGGCCGCGATAGACGGCGTGCGTCTGCGTCGGCACACCAGGCGCGGCAGTCAGCCGGATCGGTATCACCTCGCTCGACGTGACGACGTGCAGGGCGCGCATTTCCCGCGCCACCGTCGCCTGCTGCCCGCGCTCGCGGACACCAAGTGCAGCGAGCAGTCCCGCGAGCAGGGTGAGCACAACGATCAGCATCGGGGCGAGATAGACGCGCAACTTCTGGAGACCGGCGCGGATGCGCGTCTTCGCCGTGCCGAGGGGCAGATTCAGGAATGCCGCGATCTGCTCGTGCGTCAGGTCGTCGAAGAAGGCGAGGCTGAGCGCTTGTCGCTGCGGTGGCGGGAGATTGGCGACCGCAGCCTGCACCACCGAACGGCGGTATTCCTGCCATGCCGCCTCGTCGGGCGCGGCGCTGTCGTCCGGGAGCGCCATGAAGCGCAGTCCTTCGGGGTCTGGCGCGACTTTCGGGCGGCGACCCCGGCGGCGCAGTTCGTTAATCACGCGCAGGTGCGCGATCTGAAGCACCCACGGACGGAACGCGCCGCGCGACGGGTCGAAGGTGTCCGCCTTGCGCCAAACGATGAGAAAGACATCCTGCACGATCTCCTCCGCCGCCGCGCGGTCCAGCGTCTGCGCGGCGAGGTTGAAGATGAGCGCGGCGTAGCGGCTGTGGAGCGGCCCGAGCGCCTCCTGCTTCCCGGCAGCAAGCGCGCGCATCAACTCCTCGTCGCTCAGATCGTGGTTGGGCTGTTCAAGGCGAACGGTGCTCATGGGGAAACCTCACCCCCGGCCCCTCTCCTTTGCTTGGGGCAAAGGAGAGGGGTGACTCGCATAGGGCGCCGTGCCTTGCTCCGAACCATTATTCTCTCCGGTATTTCTCTCCCTCTCCATTGCCGTACGAATCTCGCTGTTCCGTAGTCTACGGGCAATGGAGAGGGGGCTGGGGGGTGAGGTTGAATCATCATCCCCCGCCTGTCAATCATCACGCCTTCACGACCACCGTGCCGGTCATGAAGGGATGGATTGAGCAGTGGTACGTAAAGGTGCCGGGTTGATCGAACTTCTGCTGGAAGGTCGCGCCGCGCGCGAGGTTTTTGGAATCCCACGCGCTTTTGTCCTCCGTGGCGGTGTGTGCGGCGCTATCCTTGTTCGTCCATGCGACCATCTGGCCGGGTGCGACGGTGATCGACGGCGGCGCGAAGGCGAAGTTGGCGATCGTGACGGCATTCGCGCCCGCTGCTGCCGGGGCGGGCGCTCCGGCAGCGGATGAGGCGGACGGCGCAGCGGTCGCGCCCGTCGCAGGCGATGCTGTTGCTGCCTGCATAATCATACCCGGTTGCAGCACGATCTTGCGCGGCGCGTTACCGACCGGGACCGTCGCGATCACTTTCTGCGTCTCGACATTGACGACCGTGAGATTGTTGGAGGCTTCGTTTGTCACGTAGGCAGTGTCGCCATCGCTGCTGGCGGCGATCCAGTGTGGCATCGTGCCAACCTTCACCGTGCCAGTGATCTTGTTGGCGTCCGGCGCCCAGATCGCGAGTTCCCCCAGCCCCTGGCTGACGACGAGGCCGTACTCGCCCGTCGCCGTGATGAGCGGATGGTGTGGCGACGCGCCGACGGCGATCTGCCCCGTCACCTTGTTCGTCGCCACGTCAAGCACCTGCACGGCGTCCACACCGGCGAGCGTGAAGTAGAGCTGCTTGCCCTTCATGTCGAAGTTCAGGGCGCGCGGCGTCTTCTCCAGCGGGACACTGCCCGTCTGCTTCTTCTCCGCGATGCTCAGGATCGCGAGTGCGGTCGCGCCCTGCATCTGGGAGGCGACCCAGGCAGTCTTGCCGTCCGGCGTGATGGCGATGTTGTGCGGCTGCGGGACGGCAACCTGCCCGCTGACCTTGTTCGTCGCGACATCGATCACCGCCACCTGATTCGTGCCGAAACCGGCGACGAGCACCGTCTTGCTGTCCGGCGTGATCGCCAGCCCGTGCGGCGCCTGCCCGACCTCGATGCTCGCCGTCACCTTGTCCGTCGCGGTGTCGATCGCGCTGACGACCGTCGCGCCATCGCTGCTGACGTTGACCGTCTTCCCGTCCGGCGTGACGACCATTCCATGCGGCCCGTTGGGAACCGGGATCGTCGTGAGGACTTTGTTCGTCATCGTATCGAAGACGGCGACGGTGTTGTCCTTGAACACGCCGATGTACGCCTTCGGCATTTTCATCGACGCCTGCGCGGTCACGGGGCTGGCGCTCCCCGCAGCGGTCGTTGCCCCCACGGGCGCGGTCGCTCGCGTGGCGCCCGCCGTGACACTGCTGCTTGCCGTCGTCGCGTTCGCGACCGGCAGCGCCGGTGCGCTGCTCGCCGCTGTCGTTCCCACCGCAGTCGCCGGAGCGGCGGCGGGAGCAGTTGTCGGTGCGGCTGTTGGGGCCTTCGTCGGCGCGGGCGCATCAGTCGCCTTACTGCTCCCGCCGCACGCGGCGAGCAGCGCCGTCACCGCGCTCATCGTGGCCCCGGCGAGGAATCGTCTCCGGGAAAGGTGCCCGTTCACACCCGTGTTGAAGGATTGCGCGTGATCGTTCATGATTCCGTCCTCTTTCTCGCCCATTTCGCTCGATCTCTTCGCTACGACCCCGGCGATGCACCATCTGAGCATCGGGTGTGTTGTCACCAATACACCGGGTTGCGCGCTTTAGATTGGTATGAGGCGGATCCGGTGGGGAGAAGGTGCGGAAGGCGGGCGCGCTAGACCGCGTGCAGCATCAGACCAATGAGCACCCCGGCAACCGTCCCGACGGTAACGACGCCGAGCAATTCGAGGCCGCTGCGCACCGGCCCCTTGTGCGTATATCGCGCTTTCACCATGCCGAGGAGCATGACCGTGATCGCCGTCGCCCCGTATGCCCAGACCTGGGGCACAGGCGCCCGTGCCAGAAACGGCACGATCGGGACGAACGCACCGACCATGAATGAGATCGCCACGAGGATGCCCCGCAACCACGGCCGGTCACGTGTGTCGTCCACGACGCCCAACTCGTCGCGCACCATCGCGCGCAGCCAGCGATCCTCGTCCGCCGTGAGGTCACTGACGACGCCATCCAGCAGCGCGCCGCGCAGACCTTTGCCGTAATAGATGGCGCGCAACTCGGCGCGTTCCTCGTCCGGTTCCGCGGCGATTTCCAGCCGCTCCGTGGCGATGCGATTCGCCAGTACCTCCTGTGCGGTGCGCGCCGACACATAGCCGCCAAGCCCCATGGAGACGCCACCGGCGAGCAACTCGCTCAACGCCACCGTCACGAGCCGCGAGCGGTCGAGGGCGCTGATCGCAATGACGAAGACGAGCGTCGTGACCAATCCATCGTTCAGCCCGAAGACGATGTCGCGCAGCCAGTCGCCGCGATGCGGATGAAATTTCTCAATCGGCTGTGTCATCACAGTTTGGGGACCCTCACCCCCTGCCCCTCTCCTTTGCCTGGGGCAAAGGAGAGGGGTGACTCATGTGCAGTTTCGTGGCTTACCGAAAACGATGTACCTTCCCTGCATTTGCTCCCCCTCTCCTTTGCTTGTCAGCAAAGGAGAGGGGGCCGGGGGGTGAGGTTCCCTATCCGTCGCCGAGGCGGCGGACGAAGGAAGCCTCACCGCCACCGCCGGTCCGCGGCGGCGCGCTCGGTACATTGGGAGCGCTCGGTGCGCTCGGTGCGGCGGTGCAACTGACCACCGAGCCGCCCGGCGTCCGATAGATCACGCCGGTCGGATCAATGGCGCCCGCCCCTGGGTAGTTAATCTCTTTCCCGCTCGTGCCGTCAATAATCCCCTTCTGCTTGAGGACGGCGTAGAACTCGGCGACCGTCGTGTAGAGCGCCGGCGCGAAGGCATGGTCGTTCGCCGGGCGGGAGCCGAGCGCGCGGTTCGCCAGCAGCCGGTGCTCCGATTCCTCGGTCGCGAACTGCATGTTCCCCTTGAGGAGGTCGATGCGTCCTTCCCGCGCGAAGGTCCGCAGCGAGGCGATCACCGCCGCGACCGCTGCGTCCTCCAGCTCCACGAGGTCCATGAAGAGGGTGGTGGGATCCGTCAGGAGCTTGGGGTCGGCCAGGTGAAAGGTCTGCGTCCGCAGCTTCCCACCGGCGGCCAGCAGGAAGTCGAGGTGGAACTGCTCCTGTGCCCGCACACCCGTGAGGTTCTTCAGCACCGGGGCGGGGATGGCCGGGCTGTAGGTGCCGTTCTTCGCGCTGTCGAGGATCGTGCCGACGAGGGTCACCCCGAAGGCCTCGTTGGTCGCCAGGATGTCCAGAATGTCCTGGACTTGCTCCGTGTCCGCCGCCGCGACGCTCGCGCCGGTGGATGGCAGGAAGTCGAGTTGGCTCACTGCCAACCCCGCGCCCAGCGCGCCGACGCCCTTGAAGAGGGTGCGCCGCGGCAACCGCGTATGTGTGATCATGTCGAGTTTGTTCACGGTGAAGTCTCCTTGCTCTGTTTCGTCGTGGCCGAGGCCGTTACGGCGTCAGTTGTTTGACGCCGGTGGTATCAATGGCGCCCGGCCCTGGATAAGTGATCTGCGGGCCGCTGCCACCGATGAAGCCCAATTTCTGGAGCGCGGCCGCCGCCTCGCCGACGCTGGTATAGAGCGCCTGCTGGAAGGCGATGTCATTCGGCAGGCCCGTGATCACCCCGCCCTCGACCGCGAAGGCGCGGACCAACACCCGGTGCTCGGATTCGACCGCAGCGATGGCCATCGCGACCTGGGCCAGCTCCGGCTTGCCGAGGATAGCGAACTCCTGCGCCGCCGCGATGTAGGCGGCGATGAAGATCTCTTCGAGTGTGATCAGCGTCTTCAGGAAGGTCGGCACGTCGGTGGCGATCTTCGGATCGGGCACGGTGAACGTCGTCGTCAGCGGCTTCGCGCCCGCACCGATCAGGTACGCATAGTGCGCCTGTTCCTCGGCGCGCGACGCCTTGATCGACTGGATCTGCTCGGCGTTGAGCGCCAGTGTGCCGTTGGCG
>JBBSII010000247.1:0-6626 GCA_038232175.1 Thermomicrobiales bacterium | reverse complement strand
CGGAGCGCCGCAAGCTCCGCCTCGTGCCGCTGCCGCTCCTCCACGAGCGCCTGACGCATCGCCGCGACCTCATCGCGGGAGGTCGCCTCGGCCTCCGCGATCGCCCGCTGGGCCCGCTCCCGGATCGCGTGCGCCTCCGCGTACGCCTCGACGACGAACCGCACCGCCTCCTCGCGCATGATCTCCGGGCCGTCAACGACTGTGATCTTCTCCTGCTCCAACCGCGCCGCGCGCTCCCCCAGGGTCGCGGCATTCCGACTCGCCTCGTCGCGCTGCGCGGTGACATGCGCGAACCGCGTTTCGAGTTCCGCGACGTGGGCGCGGAGGTCCGTCTGCTCGCGCCGACACGTCGCGACGAGGTGCTCTACGACATCCGGCGGCACGCCCCAGATGCGGCGACGGCGCAGGAGCGCCTCGTATTCCGGTCCCGGCATCGCGTTCCCTCCCCTTACGACACTCGACCCAACGCCACTGCTACCAACGAACGACGCACAATTGATGCGCGGAAGGACCATCTTTCGTCGCGGCAATCGCCGCAAGATCGCAACCAGTCTACTCCCGTGCGTTGGTTTCCACAAGCGGTTACGATGGTACGTGTATTCTGTACGTACATCTCAGGTATCCCAGGTAGGTCGGTATGGTATGCTTGCCGACAGCGCGCGGGGTGGGACGTAGCTGCTCCGACCGCCAGTTGGCAGCGATGGCGCGAAAACGTGGGAGTGGCATGAAGACGGCACTGATTACGGGCATCACTGGGCAGGACGGCACCTATCTTGCCGAGTTCCTGATTGACAAGGGGTATAAGGTCTACGGCATGGTGCGCGGGCAGCACAACCCGAAGCAGGAGATGGTGCAGCAGATGATCCCCGCGCTCAAATTCATCGAGGGCGACCTGCTGGACCAATCCTCGCTCGTCGCCGCGCTGGAGGTCACGCAGCCGGACGAGGTCTACAATCTTGGCGCGATGAGTTACGTCGCGCTCTCGTGGAAGCAGGCGGCGCTCTACGGTGAGATCACCGGCCTCGGCGTCGTGCGGATGCTCGAAGCGATCCGGCAGAGCAACCCGAAGATCCGCTTCTACCAGGCATCGTCCAGCGAGATGTTCGGCAAGGTGCGCGAGACGCCGCAGACCGAGATGACCCCCTTCGCGCCCCGCTCGCCCTACGGCTACGCAAAAGTCTACGGACACTACGCGACGGTTAACCACCGCGAGAGTTACGGCATCTATGCGTGCAGCGGCATCCTGTTCAATCACGAAAGCCCCCGGCGCGGGCTGGAGTTCGTGACGCGCAAGATCACGCACGGATTGGCGCGGATCGTCGCGGGCAAGCAGCACGAACTCCTGCTCGGCGACCTGCACCCCCAGCGCGACTGGGGCTTCGCGGGGGACTACGTGCAGGCGATGTGGGCGATGCTCCAGCAGGACGAGCCGGACGACTACGTCGTCGCGACGGGCGAGACGCACAGCGTCGAGGAGTTCGCGGAGCGCGCGTTCGCGGAGGCCGGGCTGAACTGGCGCGCGTACGTGCGCTCGGACGCGAAATTCTACCGCCCGGCGGAGGTCAACCTGTTGATCGGCAACGCCGAGAAGGCGGAGCGCGTGCTGCACTGGGAGCCGACGGTGGACTTTCCCCGGCTCGTCAAGATGATGGTGCAGTCGGACCTCGCCAGGGAGGGCGTCGCGTCGTAAGTGCGCGACACGGGGTAACCCGACAGGGATAGGAAGACGATCTGATCTTTCCTCAACCAACGATCGCTTCGCCCGCGATGCCGAGGGAGAACATGAAGGGCATCCCGTGATGAATCGCCACACACGGCACGCGCGTTGCGTGCTCCTCCGACCAGGCGGTATCCGTGCCCCGACGCGGGTGGCCTCGCGGTCGGTATCTTCGATCGTGGGGTAGGGTGATACAGCGCACCGTGACAACGCGCCAGGATGATCGGCTCACGCGCGCGGCATCCCCCGTACTCCTCATCGGCCTGCTCAGTGGCGCGCTCTACCTGGTGGTCTACCTCGCGCAGCGGGCGCTCTTCCGCAACGGCCTGCTGCAATCCTTCGCGGAGGTGACCGCGCGGGGCGACCCCGCCAGTCGGGCCTGGCTGCTGGTCCAGTGCGCCGCCTACTACGGCGCCACCGCCGCCCTCCTCATCCTCTACGTCCGGCTCCTCACGCTCTGCCGCCGGGGTAGACTCCGCGACGGTTGGGCGCGCGCGCTCGCTCTCCTCTTCCCAGCGCTCTTCAATCTCGGCCTGCTGCTCGGTCGCCCCTACCTGTCGATCGATGTCTTCACCTACATCGCCTACGGAACGGTGGGGGCCAATCCGGGCGGGAATCCGTACGTCCAGCCGGTTACCGCCGTGACGCAGGTCCCCCTCGGCGCGCAGTTGATCGCGTCCGGCTGGCGACCGAACCACATCGTGCCGACGGTGCCGTACGGGCCGCTGTGGGTGCAGATCGAGACCGCCGTGCTGCGGCTGACGCAGGATGTTCCGACGGCGACGCTCCTGCTGAAGGGCCTCGTTGTCGCCGCCAGCCTCGGTTCCGCCGCGTTGATCTGGGTTATCCTCGGCCGGGTGCGGCCCGCCGACCAACTGCTCGGCACCCTGATCTACCTGTGGAATCCCGTGATCATCGTCGAGTTCGCCGCCGAGGGGCACAACGACGCGCTGATGATCCTCTGCGCGCTCGCCGCCCTGCTGCTAACGGTCGGCGCGCGGCCCGCCCTCTCCCTCGCGATGCTCGCGCTGGGTGTGCTCGCCAAGTTCGTGCCCCTCATCCTGCTCCCGGCGCAGATGGCTTTCTTCTGGCACACCCGGCACACCCGGCGAGAACGGGCACGCCTGGCGCCACCCCTGCTGCTCGGCCTGCTGGTCAGTCTGGGGCTGGCGGCGCTGCTCTACGGACCGCTCTGGGCCGGGGCGGCGACCTTCAACGGCCTGCGCGCGCAGGGCGAGCCGCATGGCGCGGCCTCGACCGTTGGGGCGCTCTTCCTGGTATTGACGCACTCGCCCCTCCACGCGGCGGCACGGCCGCTGACGTTGGGCCTGCTGGATGGCATCTTCGGCGTCTTTGTGCTGCTCGTGAGTTGGCGGGTGCGCGATGCAGGGGGCCTGTTGAGTGCATCCGCGTGCATTGCGGCGGTCTACCTGCTCGTGGCATTGCCCGTTTATTGGCCCTGGTACGCCACCCTGCCCATCGCCCTCCTGGCGCTCTCCCCACGCGGCGCACTCGGCTGGATGGCGCTCGCGCTCACGGTCTGCACGCGGCTCGCGGCACCGCTTGAGGTCATCGACAACCGTGGGTTCCTCCCGCCGGGGGTGAGCCTCTTTGGCACGGATGTGATTGCCATTGCCCTGCCACTGCTCGTCGCCCTGCTGCTCATCGTCCGAGAGTGGCGCGAACAGGGTGGGCGGAGACAGGGGGGGAGGGTCGCCCCTTCGGCCTGATGCGAGACCAGCGGACATGCGCCCGTGGGACCCGTCGTTTCAGCCGTCGAGGACGACCGTGTCCGGGAGGCCCAAACGGTTCTCGCGCGCGGGAAGTTCGGTCGCGCCCGGCGTCTCATTCTCCCGCACCTGCTCCCGCTTGAGGATGCCGAAGAGCGGGAGCAGGAGGATGAGCGCGAGCGTCGTTGTACCCGTCGCGTAGATGCCGGCGTACCAGCGCAGACTCTGGTGCGCCAGCGACAGCGCGGTGATCGTCGCGACACTCCCCAGCAGGAATACCGGCAAGTACCAGAGCCAGCGCCGGGCGTTGAAGTACGCCACCTCAAGATTGATCACACTCATCGCAAAGGCGCTCAGCGCCGTCAACCAGAGCACATGGCCACCGATACGGTACGTGCCACCAAAGGCGATGGCCATCACCAGGGGGCCGAATATTCGGCAGAAGATGACGAAGGGGATGCCAAGCGCGACGATCAGCCCGAGCGATATCGCGAGCGGACGCCTGCTCGATTCGCCCCGATGCACCGTCTTGACGACCTCCGCGAAGGCAACCGCGCTGACGGAATTCGTGGCGAAGACGAAGAATTTCCCCAGCGCCGCGAGCGCGACGTACCAATCCGCCATCACCGGCGCGAGATAGCGACGGCACAGGATGACATCGAGGTTAATCAGGACGGCGAAGCAGAGGTTGGCGACCAGCAATTCGCCGACGTCGCGATAGAGGGGCTGGATGATCGCGCGCCGCGCCCCCCTGCCCGTCCACAGCGCCCGTGGCCACGGCATCAGGAGAGCGGCGAAGAGCGCGGAGAGGGCATAGACGCCGAGCGTGACCGAGATCCCCAGCCCAACCGCGATGACCGTTACCCCGACAACCCCCCGAAAAACACCCTCCAGAAAGAAGACGAAGCTAAGTTTGCCATATCTCCCCTGCTCCTGCATCGTTGCCTGCAACACGCCCTGCATCGCCAGCCAGAACCCGGCGATGCAGACGAAGTAGAGCGGCGTCGTGGTCGTCAGGCGGAGGAAATGGCCGATCTGCTCGCGCGAGACGGTGATGGCCGCGATCCCGATGAGGAACGTGAAGGCGAGGTGCCGGAAGAGCGTGCGCTGGACCGCGTCCGTTTGCTCACGCTCCTCCATCGCCCGGTTCAGGCTCGCCCGCCGCAGAACCGCACCGATGATCGCCGAGGAGAGCGGGGCGAGGGCGCCCAGCAGGTTAATCATGATGCCGAACTGGCTGTACTGGCCGGGCGCGAAACGACGGGCGGCCGTCGTGTTCAGCAGATAGCCGGCGAGTGCCACCACCATGGTCGCCATGAAGATGAAGCTGTTGTTCCGCAGGATGGGATGCGCCAGCCCACGTTTAATCAGTTCCATCGCGTGACGCCATGACCCACGGCCCGCTCCCCCAAATACCATGAGCGCCCCTGCGGCGCCCGGAGACAATAGCATATCGCCCCGGCCCCGACAATCGCGCCCGACGGCTGTGCTATAGTTCGCCACGGTTAGCCCATGCCCGCATGGCATCATCCGCCGTGACGAGGTGACGGGAGAGGAAAGGACGGACATGTCACAGAGCGGGCCGCGCATCTCGGTCATGATTAACACGCTCAACGAGGAGGCGAACCTCCCCTACGCCCTGCGCTCCGTCGCTCCCTGGGCGGACGAGATCGTCGTCGTCGACATGCACAGCGAGGACCGCACCGTCGCCATCGCCGAGCGGTACGGCGCAACCGTCTACCTCCACGAGCGGATGGGCTTCGCCGACCCCGCCCGCGCCTTCGCCTTCGCCCGCACCACCGGTGATTGGATACTAGTCCTCGACGCCGACGAGCTGATCCCGCCCGCCCTGAGTCGGCAACTGCGGGGAGTCGCGCGGGAGGACAGCGCGGACGTGGTGACGGTCCGGCGCGTAGAGTACATGCTCGGCGCGCCGCTGGAGCACACCGGATACCAGCCGACGCAGAATAAGCACACACGCTTCTTCAAGCGTGGCCTCGTGCAGGCCAACCCGGCGATCCACGATTTCCTCGCGCCAGTACCGGGCGCGCGCATCCTGGACCTCCCCGACCGGCCCGGCGAGATGATGATCCACTTCGCCTTCGTGGATACGGCCAGTTTCATCGACAAGATGAATCGCTACTCAACGATCGAGGCGCAGCAAAGCTTCGCGCGGGGCGCGGGGGAACCGCCCGCGTGGGTACTGCGGGATATGCGCCCGTATCCGCCGCTCCGCGCGCTCTTCCGCACGCGGCGGAGTCCCTGGTGGGCGCTGCTGTACGCTGCTTTCCACAGCGCGAGCCGCTACGTGAAAAATCGGGGGTACCGCGACGGCTGGCGCGGGTTCTATCTCTCCGCGTTCTGGGGAATGTACTATCTGGCCGCGTACGCCAAGCTGACGGAACGGGAGATGATCGGCACGCGGGAGATGATCGAGGGGCGCTACCACGACGTTGCGGAACACATCCTCCGGGAGTATGCGGACGCGCCGCAAGCCGTGTCATCCGTCACGGATCATCCACGGGTTCCGTGACGGGGGGAGAGGGAATGCCGCAGGGCGGGCCGCGCATCTCGGTTGTCATCAACACGCTCAACGAGGAGGCGAACCTCCCCTACGCCCTGCGCTCCGTCGCTCCCTGGGCAGACGAGATCGTCGTCGTCGACATGCACAGCGAGGACCGCACCGTCGCCATCGCCGAGCGGTACGGCGCGACCGTCTACCTCCACGAGCGGATGGGCTTCGCCGACCCCGCCCGCGCCTTCGCCTTCGCCCGCACCACCGGTGATTGGATCCTCGTGCTGGACGCCGACGAGCTGATCCCCACGCCCCTGAGCCGACAGTTACAGCAGGTCGCGCGGGAGGACAGCGCGGACGTGGTGATGATCCCGCGCGTGGAGTACATGCTCGGCGCGCCGCTGGCCCACGCGTGGGCGCCGGAGAAGAACAAGCACCCGCGCTTCTTCCGGCGCGACATGCTGAAACTCAGCGCCGAGATTCACCACTTCGTCCAGCCGGTACCGGGGGCGCGCGTGCTGGAGCTTCCCCACGAGCCGGGCGCGGAGATGGTGCATTTCGCCTACCTGGACACGGCCCAGTTCGTGGACAAGCTGAACCGCTACTCGACGATCGAGGCGCAGCAGAGCTTCGCGCGCGGCGCGGGGGAGACGCCCGCGTGGGT
>JBBSII010000246.1:0-6642 GCA_038232175.1 Thermomicrobiales bacterium | reverse complement strand
CACATCCTTCGAGGTGAAGTCCTTGCCGTCGCTCCACTTCGCGCCTTTCCGCAGGTTGATCGAGAAGGTGTCCGTGCCGACGAACTTCCAATCGGTCGCCATCAGCGGCAGCCAGCTATCCTCCTTCCATTTGTAGATCGCGAACGGCTGGATGATCATGTCGAGGTAGATGTTGTTCGTCGTCGAGGTGAGGATGCCGTTCGCGACGCCGCCGACGACGTTGAAATGCCCGTTCGGCGGGATCTGGTACGGCCACGCGGAGTGGAACTCCTTGTTGCCCGTCTTCGCCGATGTCGCGGGTGCGGTCGTCGGCTTGGCCGCACTCGTCGTCGGGGCCGCGCCCGCCGCCGTGGTGGGCGCGCCGCCTGCGGTCGTCGGTGCGACCGAGGCTGCGGGGGTACTCGTCGTGCTGCCGCCGCACGCCGCGAGCGCCGCGCTTGCCGCCCCGCCCGCGATCACCGCGAGGAAGCGCCGCCGTGTCACGCCCACTGTGCCATTGTTACCGTCCATCCCTGTACCTCCTTGATCGTGAATCGTGAAACCCATTACCCAATCCCTTCCCAACCGGGAAGGGAACAACGAATGAAGCGGGGCAGTGAGAGCGGTGATTTATCGTCCCCGCCCCCTTCCCTCGGAGGGAAGCGGGTGCCCTCTGGGCAGAGGGGGTTAGGAAATCCCCTCTCATCCTCAACCATCGCCCACGGCGACCGTCGTCTGCGCCCCCGGCAGCGCGGGGATGACGCCCCGGTCCCGCGCGACCACATGGCACGCCACCTCCCGCCCCTCGCCCACGTCGAGCAGCGGGGGGACGACACGGTCGCAGACGCCGGGGACGAAGAGCGGGCAGCGGGGGTGGAAGACGCATCCATCCGGCAAATTCAGCAGGTTCGGGATGTCGAGGCTGCGCAGTTGGAGTTTCTCCTTCGCCCGCGTCACGTCCGGGTCCACCTCCGGGATCGCCGCGATCAGGGCGCGCGTGTACGGATGCTCCGGCTTGCCGATCACCTGCGGCGTCCGCCCGTACTCCACCATCCTGCCAACGTACATCACCCCCACATTGCCGCCCCACGCGAAATACTTCACCACCGCGAGGTCGTGCGTGATGAAGAGGAAGGTGACATCCAGTTCGTTGCGGAGTTTGAGCATCATGTTGAGCAGGCTGACGCGCGTCGAGACGTCCACCATCGAGACCGCCTCGTCCGCGATGATCACCTTCGGGTTGAGCGCGAGCGCGCGGGCGACCGAGACGCGCTGCCGCTGCCCGCCGGAAAGTTGGTGCGGGTGCTTGCTGATGTACGTGCCCGCAGGCGTCAGGTCCACGAGCGAGAGGAGTTCCGCCGCGCGCTCGGTCGCCTGCCGCCGCCCCTTCACGAGATGATGGTGGAGGAGCGGCGCGGTCAGCGTCTCCCCGATGGTGTGCACCGGGTTGAGCGAGGAGTACGGGTCCTGATGGACGATCTGCACGGCGCGGCGATACGCCCCCCAATCGCCCCGTCGCAGCGTGCGCAGGTCGCGCCCCTCGTACTCGACGGTACCGCTCGTCGGCTGGAGGAGGCCCGCCGCCATCCGCGCCACGGTCGTCTTGCCGCTGCCGCTCTCCCCGACGAGGCAGAGGATTTCGCGCGGGGCGAGGTCGAACGAGACATCGTCCACCGCCGTAATCGTGCCGCGCCGCGTCGTGAACTGGCGGCGAACATTCGTGAAGCGGATGATCGGCGTCGATTGCTCAGCCATTGGCCACCGGCTCCTTGAAGGCACGCGCACGGTCCACTTCGTCGTGGTGCCAGCAGGCGGCCAGGTGTTTCGGCCCGACCTCCATCAGCGGCGGGACATCGGTGCGGCACTCGGCGGTCGCGTAGGGGCAGCGCGGATGGAAGGCGCACCCCGGCGGCACCGCCGTGAGGCTCGGCGGCGCGCCGGGGATCGCGGTCAGTTCGACGAACTCCTCCCCCGCAATCGGCGGCACCGCGTTCATCAGCCCGACGGTGTACGGGTGCTTCGGCGCGTGGAAGACCTCCCGCACCGGCCCGATCTCGACGATCTTCCCCGCGTACATCGTCGCGACGCGGTCCGCGAGTTCGGAGGCGAGCGAGAGATCGTGCGAGATGAAGAGCATCGTGAATTGCAGCCGTTGCCGCAACGCACGCACCACGTCGATGATCGCGCGCTGCGTGAGGATGTCGAGCGCGGTCGTCGGCTCGTCCAGAATCACCATCTGCGGTTCGAGGAGGAGCGCGAGGGCGATGGAGACGCGCTGCCGCATCCCGCCCGACAGTTCGTGCGGGAACGATGGGAGGACGCGCGCCGGGTCAAGTTGCACCATCCGCAGCAGTTCGGCGGCGCGCTCGCGGGTCCAGCCGTCGTCCCGCTTACCGTGCGCGCGGGCGGTGTCGCGGAAGTGGTCATACACCCGCAGCACCGGGTTCAGGGCATTGAGCGCACTCTGGAAGACCATCGCCATTTCCTGCCAGCGGAACCGCCGCATCTCCCCGTCGCTGAGCGCGAAAATGTCCACCTCCGCGCCGTCGCGCTGGCGGAAGCGCGCCGTCCCGTCCGACACGCGCGCCGTCCGCACGAGCAGCCGCAAGAGGGCGAGACCGATCGTGCTCTTGCCCGAGCCGCTCTCGCCGATCAACCCGACTGCCTCACCGGGGAAGATGTCGAGGTCCACGCCGCGCACGGCCCGCGCCGGTCCGGCGGGCGTGCGGTACTCCACCGCCAGATCGCGCACGGAGAGCACCGCGCCCGCGTCCGGTGGCGTCGCGCTGTTCGTCGCCGGGGCAATGGTCGCGGTCTGGTCTCGTCGTCCACGCAGCGCCACGTTCACCCCTCCCGCAGCCGTGGATTGAAGAGGTCCTCCAACGAGCGCGTGATCATCACCAGCGCGAGTTGGAGGAGCGAGATGCACAAGATCGGCGTGAGAATGTACCAGAGGCTGTTCTTGAAGAACAACGCGCCCTTGGTGTACGCGAGGTTAATCATCAGCCCCCAGTTGTCCCCCGCGAGGGGCACGAGACCAAGGAAGTAGAGCGTGATCTGCCCGTAGATCGCGTTCGTCATCGCGATCACGAAGTTGATGACGATGTAACTCATCATGTTCGGCAGCACCTCGCGGAAGAGGACATGCACCGTGCCGAGGTCGAGCATCCGCGCCGCCTCGACGTACTCCCGCTCCTTGAGCGAGAGCACCTGCGCCCGCACCGCCCGCAGGAGCGTCGGCCACGAGACGGAGGAGATGATGAGCGCGAGCAGGATCGGGCTGCTCAGTTTGATGAAGGCGGCGAGCACGCCGAGCAGCACGAGGTACGGGATCGTCAGCACAACGTCCGCGATGAGCAGGACAATCGAATCGAACCACCCGCCGACGAGGGCCGACAGCGCCCCCATAATGACCGCGAACGCTGTGGAGAGGAGGGCGGCGAGGATGCCGACGACGAGAATACCCCGGCCGCCGCGCAGCACCTGCGTCAGGATGTCCTTCCCCTGAAAGTCGGTGCCGAGCCGGTGTGCCGCAGAGGGGGCCTTGTAGATTTGCGTCGCATCCCCCTGCGCGGGCGCGGTCAGCAGGGGGCCGAAGATCGCGAGCAGCACGAAGAGCGCGAGGATGACGAACCCGGCCACGCCCACCTTGTTCCGCAGCAGCAGCCGGAGCGTCTGCCCGCGCCGCCCGGCGGTCGTCGGCTCGGCGGGGGCGGTCTCGGGGACTTGCGAGAGATCGGTCGCGACCTGTGCCATGCTCAGCGCCCCTCCCCACCCGTGCGGATGCGCGGATCGAGCCGACTGTAGAGGAGATCGGCGGCGAGGTTCGCCACGATCACGGAGACGGTGATCATCAGGAAAATGCCCTGCATCAGCGGGTAATCGCGCCGCTGGAGCGCAGTGAACAACTGCGCCCCGATCCCCTGATAGGCGAAGATCGGTTCGATCAGGAACGACCCGCCGACGATGAAGCCGATGGCGACCGTCAGTTGCGTGAAGAGCGGCAAAATGGCGTTGCGCCCGACGTACGCGAAGGCGATGCGCGCCGGGGAGAGGCCCCGCGCCCGCGCCGCCGTGACGTAATCCTCGTCGAGGGCCGCGACGGTGCTGCTCTTCATCAGGAGCATCCAGACGCCGATGCTCGTGATGGCGTAGATGAAGACGATCAGCGAGGCGTGGTAGAGGGCGTCCTTGAAGAAGGCGAGGCTCCAATCCACGGGCTGCCCGGACGAGATATTGCCGCGCATCTTCGTGATCGGCAGCAGCTTCACCCGCACGCCGAAGAGGACGATAATCATGATTGCCAGCAGGTAATTCGGTACGGAATGGAGGAGCGAACTGATCCCCGTCAGCACACCATCGAGCGTCGACCCGCGCCGGTACGCCATCACCATGCCGAGCGCCGACCCGAGCGTGAAGGCGATCAGCAGCCCCGTGCCGACGCTGAAGATCGTCCACGGCAGGTACGTGCGGATGATACTGAGGACGGGGACGCCGGGGGCGGTGACGGACTGGCCGAGATCGCCGCGCGCGAGGCGCTGCAGGTAGTCCAGATATTGCAGCGGGAGCGGCTTGCTCGTGTCGATCGCGAAGAGCGTCCGTGCCTGCGCGACGGCCTCGTCGTAACTGACGCCGTACTGCGCGACTTGCTGATTGACGTAGATTTCAACGGGGTTGCCAGGCAGGAGCCGGATGAGGAAGAAGATCAGCGTCGTCACCATGTAGACGGTGAAGAGCGCCTTGAGGACGCGCCGCACGAGGTAACTGCTCGCGACGCCGCGCAGCCGCGCCCCCATCGCCCCGCCCCGCTCGGTCGTCGATTGCCGGACTGCCACCGTCCCCAACGTTGTGCCCCACTCCCTTGGCTCCGCCGTTCGTCCCGTACGCGGGATGAACCGGAGAAGGCTGCTCCCCACGCCGCGCGTCTGTGTTTGTCTGTCCATAGTTATCTTCGGGATGGTAGCGATGCGATGCGCCGCTGTCAACATGATTCAGGTGGGGAAACCTCACCCCCGCCGCCGTAAGCGAACGCCGCCCGGAGCAGGGCGATGCTCTCCGGCACCCCGGTGTCGGGATGGGCCGCGCCCTCGAACTCGACGGAGACGTAGCCGTGATAGTTCGCCTGCCGCAGCATCGCCGCGATGCGTGGGTAGTCGAGGTCGGCGGTGAAGTAGATGCCGCCGCCGGGGTAGGTCTTCGCGTGGACGAGCACGACATGCGGCAAGAGCGCGGCCATGTCCGCGTACTGATCGGGCCGGAAGTGGAAATTGCCCGTGTCGAGCACCGCCTGAAGCCACGGTGACCCGGTCTCCGCGATGATGCGCAGGACGCCCGCCGCCGTGCTGGTCAGCCCCCAGTGATTTTCGAGGACGAGCGTGATTCCCCGCCGCCCCGCGTGGTAACTCGCACGCTTGAAGGCATCCGCGACCCATCGGAAGGCATCGTCGTCGGTGTAACCGGGCAGGGGCGGCTCGTTCCCCCCGTTCTTCATCAGGAAGTCCTCGACATTTGCGAGCGTGTTCCAGCGCCCACTCAGCACGCGCACGAACGGCGCGCCGAGCCGGTCCGCGATCTCCACCCACCGCGCGACGATGTCGATCTGCTGCGCGCGCAGGGCCGCATCGGGCACGACGAAGTTGTGGCTCGCCGCGACCGAGACGACGGCGATGCCATGCTCCGCCGCACACCGTTTGATCGCGTTCAATTCCTCAACGCCCATGCCCTCGACCTCCCGGCCGAGGATTTCAATGCCCTGCACGCCGAGAACGGCGCACCGCTCGATCATCGCGGTCAGCGTTAGTGGCGGCGTCTCCGGCCCTGAGAAGCGGCGAAACGAGTACGTCGAGATGGCGAGGTTGACGCCCATACATGTCTCCTTCACGCGAAGTGGAAGCGGGTTTCCAGCTCAATTGCGCGCCCTTCATCCATCGCCCGGCGCGCCGTCAGCATGATTTCGAGGACGTGCGTGGCGTGTTCCGGGGTGAGGATCGGCTGCTCATTCCTTTCGAGGCAGGCGATGAAGTGCTCCGTGCCCGCCGCGAGAATATCCGTCACCGCAGAGCGCGCCGGGAGCGGCACATCGTTCATCCAGCCGCTGACGCCCGCCGGGGTGTCGTCGTGGCGGTAGAGATCCACCGCCCCATTCTGCTGATACCACTGCGCCGCGCTGATGCTGACGCTCGCCTCCGTGCCATGAATCTCCATCACCGGCGCTTTGCTCTTCGGCACCGCGAAACTGGAGATAACGTGCGCCCAGCGATCCGCGCCAAAATCGAGTTGCAGGAGCATCACGTCCGGCGCTTCCACGCGGAATCGGGTCCCGCTCCGCTCGCCGAGCCGCACCGTGCGCTCCGGGTGCGCGATCCCGCCCATCGCCTGCACGCGCCGCGCGGGGCCGAACAACCCGGTGATCGCGTGCAGTAGGTAGACGCCGGTGTCGACGAGCGGCCCGACCCCCGGCCCATAGAAGACGGCAGGGTCGGGGTGCCAGATTGAAGGGCCGAGGCTGGTGAGGTTCGCGGTCGCGAGGTGCGGCGTGCCGATCCGACCGGCGTCGAGATAGGCGTGCAACCAGCGGAAGCGCGTTGTCGCCATCATCGCCGGGGCGCAGAGGAAGAGGCGACCCCGCGCCCGCGCGATCAGATCGCGCGCCTCGTCCAGCGT
>JBBSII010000245.1:0-6665 GCA_038232175.1 Thermomicrobiales bacterium | reverse complement strand
GGCGAGACGGAGTCGGATGTAGAGCCACTTCTCCGGGTAGAAGATTCGGTTGATGAGCGGCATCCGCTCGCCGTATTCCGGCACGTACGAGTCCGGAGTCATGATCGCATCGGCCAGGTGGATCGCGTCATAGGCGGTGAGGTGCCGCCGCTGCGCGAGGTAGACCTGGCAGAGTTTGACGACCATCAGCGTGTCGTCCGTGATGCGGCCGTCCCCCTTGTGCCGCCCGTCGGGCCGCTTTGGGATGTACGGCGGCGCGAAATCGTCCACCCAACCGCCGAACCGGGTGACGATCTCCTCCGGTTGCCGCGCCTCGGTCGGCGCGCCGAGCGCGTCCCCAATTGCGCCCCCGAAGATGCACCCCGCGACATGATCATAGAGCCATTCAGACGGCATTTGACCCTCCCCTTTGCGCCCCATTGGCGCGACACATACCGGGTGGCGGCGCGGCGCTCCCGCGCACGACGAGTTCACAGGGATACAAGTGACGGCGCGGCACGCTCGGCCCCGCGCCGGTCATCCGTTCGAGGAGAAAGCGCATCGCCGTCTCGCCGTACTCGTACTGCGGGCGGCGGATCGTCGTCAGCGGTGGTGACGTGACCGAGGCGGCGTCGATGTCGTCCAGCCCGACGATGGAAAGGCCCTCCGGCACGCGTACACCCGCGGCCCGCGCCGCCGCCAGCGCGCCGATCGCGAGTTGATCGTTGCTGGCGAAGATCGCTGTCGGCGGTTCGGGGAGGGAGAGGAGCGTCCGCGTCGCCCTATCGCCGCCCTCCCGCGTGTACGGCGCGTCGATCAGGTAGTCCGGCCGCTCGGTCAGCCCACTCGCGGTCAATCCGGCGAGAAAGCCGCGATGCCGCTTCTGACCGGAGTTGAGCGCGAGCGGCGTGATCATCGCGATGCGGCGGTGCCCCAGCCCGGCGAGGTAACGCACCGCGTCCGCGCTGCCCCGCTCGGTGTCGATCCCGACCTGATCGAAGTCGGGGAAGTCGGAGTGACTGCCGAGGACGACGGTCGGGATGCCGACCTTACGCAGCTCGTCGTTCGTGAACCGCGCCGCATTGAGCAGGATGCCGTCCATCGACGCCCGCCGCGCCATCGCGACATACTCGCGCTCCGCCCCCTCGTCCCAATCGGCGTTCGCCAGCACCACCGAGTACCCCGCACCCCGCGCGACATGCTGCACGCCACGGGCGACGGCCGGCCAGATTGGGTTCGTGATGTCCGGGATAATGAGCGTGACTGTGTAACTGCGATTCGTTCTGAGCGCCGCCGCCGCGATGCTCGGCTCATAGCCCAACTCGCTCGCCACTTGCCGGACGCGGTTGCGCGTCTCCTCACGGACGTGCTTCGTCTGACCACTGAGCACGCGCGAGACCGTCACTTTCGAGACGACCGCCGCAGCGGCGACATCGTTGATCGTTGGCCGACGTTGGGTCATGAACGCCTCCATGCACACGATGGTTCTGGAACCGATTTCTGAAATCGTTTCCATCATAGATAGCGGCATTCCTCGTGTCAAGACGAGCGCAGAAATTGCAGCGGGTTGCGGTTCGCTAAAGGTCGTTTTTCTCGTCGTCCGCGAGGAGGACGATGCCGTCCGGGGGAAGGGAGAGGCGAAGATCGCCGTTCGGCAGTTCGCGCGGGGTCTCGACCTTGAGCGTGCCGTCCGGCGTGTCCACGAGGTACTGGTAGCTCGCGCCGAGGTAGACGTGCGAGCGGATCGTCGCGGGGAGGACGTTGTCGCCATCGCCGTCGCCGCGCGCGATGCCGATGCGCTCCGACCGGGCGGCGAGAACGACGCGCGCGCCGTCCGCCCACGCCTGCGTCGTCTCCACGCGCATCATCTGCCCGCTCGTGAGCCGCACGAGCGTGTGCCCGTTCTCCGTCCCGCGCACCGTGCCGGGGAGGAACGAGGTCGCGCCGATGAAATCCGCGACGAAGCGCGACACGGGACGCTCGTAGACCGCGCGCGGTGGGGCGTACTGGAGGACGTGCCCCGCCGCCATCACCGCGACCATGTCGGAGATCGCCAGCGCCTCCGCCTGATCGTGCGTGACGTAGACGGTGGTGATGCCGAGGCGTTGCTGCACCTCGCGCAACCAGAAGCGCGCCTGCTCGCGCACCTTCGCGTCGAGGTTGGAGAGCGGCTCGTCCAGCAGGAGCACCTGCGGCTCGGAGACGACGGCGCGGGCGAGGGCGACGCGCTGCTGCTGCCCGCCGGAGAGCTGGAACGGGTACCGCTTCTCGAAGTCCGCCAGCCCGACGAGGTCGAGGATGTCCGTGATGCGGCGGCGAATCTCGGCGGCGGGCACCTTGTTCAGTTTCAGGCCAAAGGCGAGATTGTTGTAGACGGTCATGTGCGGCCAGAGGGCGTAATTCTGGAAGACCATGCCGAGTTTACGCCGCTCCGGTGGGAGATTGATGCCCTTCGCGATGTCCATCAGCACGAGGTCACCCGCCGTGATCCGCCCCGCGTCCGGCTGCTCCAACCCCGCGATGCTGTTGAGCGTCGTCGTCTTGCCGCAGCCGGAGGGGCCAAGGAACGAGACGAACGTTCCGCCCTTGACGAGCAGGGAGACGTCATCGACGGCCCGCACCGCGCCGTAGGTCTTGGTCAGCCCCGCGATGACGAGATCATTCATGCAATTTCGCCCCCAACAGTTTCTGCCCGACAAAGAGCGCGACGACGGTGATGACGAGTTGCACCGTCGAGAGCGCGGCGACGGGGCCGGAATCGCCCTGCCGCCAGAGTTCAATCATCGTCGTGCCCATCACCTCCGAGCCGCGCGTGTAGAGGAAGAGCGCGGCGGAGTACTCCTTGAGGAAGGTGATGAAGAGCAGGATGTAGCCGGAGAGGAGCGCGGGCCGCAGGAGCGGCAGGAGGATGCTCCGCACCGTGCCGAGCCAGGTGCTCCCCGCCACGCGCGCCGCGCGGTCGAGTTCACCGGAGATGCGCAGGATCGACGGGCCAACCGCGCCGAAGCCGAGCGGGATGTACCGCATGATGAAGGCGGCGGTGAGGGCGAAGAGCGTGTTGCGCACCGAGCCGATGCGCGGGATCAGCAGATACGCCCAGAGGAAGCCGATGCCGACGATGATTCCCGGCACCGCGCGCGGGTAGAGCGCGACGTACGAGAGCGCCCGTCGGCCCTTGAAATCCGAGCGATAGACAACGAGCGCGATCAGCGCGATGAAGAGCATCCCGACCGCGCCGCCGATCACGGAAATCAGCAGGCTGTGGAGGATCGAGCCGCGATACTCCGGCGTCTCCCAGATCAGCCGGTAGTTCGCACCCGTCCGCACGGTGAGCGGGTTGACAAGCGGGGTGAGGAAGGTGACGCACGACTGCGCGAGGATGCCAAGCAGCGGCAGGATCGTGCCGAGCAGGATGTAGAGGCCGAGCACACCGGCGCAGACCCAGCGGAGCGGCCCGAGTTGGACGCGCCGCGCCCGCGTCGCCTTGCCGCCGACGGTGACGTATCGCCGCTCCTCGCTGACGAGCCGCCCCTGCACCCAGACCAGCCCCGTCACGATCAGCAGCATGAAGATCGAGATCGCGGCAATCGCGCCGTAATCCGGCGAACTGCCGACGAGGCCGAGCGTGTACAGGTAGCTCGACAGCACCTCCACGCCACTTGGCGTGCCGAGGACGAGCGGAATCGAGAGCAACTCAATTGCGGAGACGAAAGTGAGCAGCACGCTGAAGGCGATCGCGGGGCGCATCAGCGGCAGCGTGATCGACCAGAGCGCGCGGATCGGCCCGGCCCCGCTGATGCGGCTCGCGTCCTCCAGTTGCGGGTCCGAGAGGGCGAGCGACGCCGTGCAGTAGAGGTACGTGTACGGCACGTAGTAGACCGACGCCACCGCCGCGATGCCACCGATGCTGTAGAGGTTCCACTTCGGCAGATGGAGCATATCCCGCGCGAAGATCGAGACGTATCCCTGCGGCCCGAAGACGATGATCCACGCGAACGCCAGCACGAGCGGCGAGACGTAGAAGGGGATGACGACGAGGTTCGTGAACAAGCCGCGTAGGGGGATGTCCGTCCGCGTCAGCAGCAGCGCGAGCGTGACGCCGACGACGACGGAGACAATCGTCGTCAGCCCCGCGAAGAGGAGCGTCGTGCCGCAGACCTTCCAGAAGGCGCGGCTTGTGAAGACGTGCGTGAAGTTGGCGAGCGTCGTGCTCCGGCCCGTGTCGTAGAGCGGCTTGTCCAGCACCGCCTGATAGAGGATCGGCCAGAGCGGGAAGAGGACGAGTGCGACCGTCACAACGGCGATCAGCCACTGCACCGGCCGGTCGAACGACCGCTTCCGCACCACCGCTCCCTGTTCCCGCGCCACCACCGCCATCGGTCATTCTCTCTTTGAGCCGCGAAGGCGCGAAGGATGCGAAGAGCGGGAGAGGAGTTCGTTTTCGTATTCTCCGCTTTCCTTCGTGCTCTTCGCGCCTTCGCGGTTCATGAATCCTCCTAGCGACCGAAGGTCTTCTTCAGGCGGGCGAGGAAGGCGTCGGTCTTCGCCTTGTCGGTCAGGTCGGGGTCGAAGGAGAACTTGAGCAGGTTATCCTCGCCCACATCACCGGCGAGTTTGTTCAGGTGGATTTTCGCCTTGTCCGCGACATCGGGCCGGTACGCGGTCAGGCCGCCCTCCGCGAAGGCGATCTGCCCTTCCTGCGAGAGGATGAAGTCCATCATCAGTTTCGCGGCGTTCGGGCTTTGCGCCTTCTTCGTGATGCCCTGGCCGCGCACGAGGATCGGCGTGCCGTCCGCGATCATCCGGTAGCCAAGCACCGCCTCGGAGGCGGGCAGCTTCGGCAGCACGGAGATCGTCGAGACGAAGAAGCCGAGGTTGCTCTCGCCCGTCAGCGTCGCGTTCACCATGTTGCCAGCGGAGGACTCCAACTTGACGTTCTGCTTGCCGATCGTCTCCAGTTGCGCCCAGCCCTTGTCGCCGTTCTTCTTGATGTAGAACCAGAAGGCGGCGAAGCCGGTTGCGACCTTCTCCGGGTCGTAGGTGGTCATCTTGCCCTTGTACGGGTCGGCGGACTTCTCGATGTTCGCCGCGAGCTCCGCCATCGTCTTCGGCGTCTTGTCCGCCGCGAGCGTCTTCTTGTTGTAGATGAAGACGAGCGGGTCCGATGAGACGGAGTAGACGCCCGGCGCGAGCTTCGACCATGACGGCACGTACTTGCCCTCGGGCGACTCGTACGGCGTCAGTTCACCCTTCTTGATGAACGCCTGCCACTCATCCGGCGAGGAAGTCATAATCATGTCGCCGGTGCGGGCGTTGCTGCCCGCCTCGGAGTAGTACCGCTGGAAGACTTCAGAGGAGCCGAGGTCAGCCGTTTCGACATCGAGGAAGCCGTATCGCTTCTTGAAGGCTTCGAGGACGGGCTTCCAGTTCTCCTTCGACATGATCGAGTAGATCAGGAGTTTTTGCTCCTTCTTCGCTCCGTCGACAATCGTCTGGTAGTCCGCCGGGTAGTAGGTCGGCCAGCCGCCAGCCGCCGTGCCGGACGGCGCGACCGCGACCGCCGACCCGCTCGCGGCGGTCGTGCCCGCCGGGGCGGAGCCGCTGGCCGCTGTCGTCCCGGCGGGCGCGGAGCCACTCGCGGCGGTTGTGCTCGCGGGCGCGGTCGTCGCGCTGGCGCCGGTCGTCGCGGGCCGGGTGGCCGCTGCGGCGCTCCCCGCCGGCGTTGTTGCCGCGCCACTCGCGGTTGTGGCGGCGGGCTTCGGCGCTTCGGTGGCGTTGCTCCCGCCGCAGGCCGCGAGCAATGCCGCGACGCTGCTCGCGGCGGCGAGGCGCAGCACGGTGCGGCGGTTCATCGGTTGGCCGGTACCCATTGCGGTCGAACCTTTCAGCGGTTCCATCGTTTCTCCTTCGTGGACGCGGCGAAGCGTCCGTGTGCGCGCAGGGTCGCTGCGCCGTGCGTGCTCTCTATGAATCCTCTGACACGCTTCCAATTCGCAAGCGCCGCGCCCTCACCAGTATGACGGTGCGCGGGCGCGCGGCTGCTATGGGAGTTTCACTTGTTCTGCGAGTTGTAAGCGTTGCCATTCGTATTGTCAACCGCGCTCCCACGTGGCGCTTCGATGCGAGAACGCAAAGGGACGCCCCGTGTGAGGCGTCCCTTTGGTCGGTTCGTTGTTCATCAGGTGATGCGTTACATCTGCTGAGAGGTAAATCCGTCGCCTTCCCTCGGCATGAGGATCCCCAGCGCGATGTAGATCAGCACTTGTGGCCCCGGCAATACGCACGAGGCGATGAACACGACGCGGACGAACCAGACCGGCAGCGCGTACCGATGCGCGATGCCCGCGCAGACGCCGAGGATGAACCTCCCGCGCCGCGCGCGTACCCACCCTTGTTGCGCGAACCATGCCTGCACACTATTCATTGCAACGTCCTTTCAGCGAGTATTCCATGTCCCAAGGCGCGCTCACGGCGTCGTGCCGGTGCGCCTCCCGATGCATGATACACAGCGCAATAAACGCGCCATGCACACCTTCATATGAGCGGGTTGACTGGCTCAATGTTGGCTCTGGCACACTCTCGGTGATGTGGGTAGATGTGGTTCCTTCGGCTGCATCTGGAAAACTCTCCTCATGCATTGCCAGATAGAGGCGCGCCGCTCGATCAGTTGGCGTGGTAGGCGCAGC
>JBBSII010000244.1:0-6671 GCA_038232175.1 Thermomicrobiales bacterium | reverse complement strand
GGCGTCATAAGCAACGGGCTGGGTACTGCCTTGGCGGATCGGTTTGGATCGTTCGACATGCTGTATCTCCCTCTCGGACACGGGACGCCCCATGCCATGCTGACTAGATCGAATGCACCGGGAACGGCGACCCGGGACAAGAATTCCCGCTTGAAGGGAGATGCTGTCGTACGATGTGGCAGAACTCCGTGCCGGCGATATCCGAGAGGGCGATATCGAGCATAATCAGGTCGGGATGGCGCGGTTCTATCGCCGTTAATACGTCTAATGCGTCGCGCCCGCTCGCGGCTATCTCGACGGTGTAGTGGGCGGCGCGTAATATGGCTGCAACTGATTCCGCAAAGAGTAGGTCGGTGTCGATGAGCAGGATAGAGGGGTTGTGCGAGTCACTCATTCATCGCTCCTCGGGTGCCGCTCGATCGCTTTGTAACCCCGGACGCAATTGACGAATCATCGTCGGAAGTAGGTGCTCCTCGATGCGATTGTGGCAAGACGGGCACGGCTCTCGGTCATCGAGGAGAGAGGGATATCCCATGAATGTTTGGAGTGCGCCACGCAGCGCGGGCAGTGCGTTGAGCCGCAGTGCGGTATCCAGCAGGACATAGAGCGGGTCCGCCGTGCCGAGCGTCTCGGCGACGATCCACCGGGCCCGTGCCACGCCCACCATCAAACCACCCTGTTCGCCCGGGATCAGTTCCAACGTCGCCGCGCGCGGTTCATGATAAAAGCGCCAGAGTAGATGAAGTTGGGCCACGACTTCCTGCTCATCTTCGGTTGATCGTCGTATCATGTGGCGTTCCTCGTAATCGCACCCTCCCTCTTGCATCGCTGGCTATCCGTCGACAACGAGTGCGGGTATGCAAGTTGATCCCACTCCTAGCGAGGATCCATGCCAATCGAGCGAGTCGTATCACCTTATTGCACTGCCACGGGAACGAAGTCCAGACCGGAAACGCCACTCGGGAAGTTTTGTTCCGTTTTCGTCGATTGCGGCGTGCCGTCCTTTTCGTAACAGCGCACGCCGAGCATGGTGTTGCCACGTGCTGCCGGCATCCAGGGGAACTCCCACAGCACCCACGATTGCGGCGAGGGATTCGCAGTGATCGTCGCCGGTTGCCAGGTCTTGCCGCCGTCCGTTGTCACCTCGACCGTGCTCACGCCGCGCAGGCCACCGAACGCGATCCCTCTCATCGTGACCGGTTGGCCGACCACCACCGGGTCGCCTTTCGCGGGGACATCGATGCGCGAAAGGGTCTTCGCGACCGCATCGCGGTCCCAGCCCTGCGACTCGTAGTATCCTTTCGTATGCTCCTTGCGGAGATCGATGCGCGTCACCCATTTGACGTTCTTCTCGCCATACCGCCCCGGCGTGATGATGCGGACGGGGTAGCCATGCCGCTGGGGGAGCGGCGCGCCATTCATGCCGAAGGCGACGATCATGCCCTCCGCCGCGACCTTCTCGAACTCGATGGTGTTCGTATAGTCGTCGTTGGCGGTGAAGAGGACCTCCGTGACGCCCGCTTCCGGCTTCGCCATGGCGAGCAGCGATTGCAGCGGGACACCGCGCCAGATCGCCGTGCTGAGGAGACCGCCACCGAGGGGGTTGCCGATGTAGGCGAGCGTGGTGGTTTCGTCTACCGCCGGGAGCGCTTTTAGGTCATCGAAAGAGAGCGTTATCGGGTTCGTCACAGCGCCGCCGATCTCCAGTCGCCACACATTCGCCGCGATGTGCGGGTCCGCAAGACCGTTGGTGACGATGTAGGAGGAGGCGTTGTCGGTGATCGGCTGCACGGGTGGCGCGGGACGGTGACCGTCGTAGCCGAGCGTCGAGATGCGGCGGAGTCCCAGTGCGAACGCGCCAAACGCGACGAGCGCGCCTGCGGCGACGAATGAGAGCGCGTGTCGCCGCGTGACAGGGCGCGTGCCGGTCTCGGTCGGGCCGTCCAGCTCCACAATCATCGCACGCCGCTTGAGCAGAAAGAACATGGGCAGGAGGATACCGAAGAGCAGGTAATCGGCGAAGACCGCGACAATCGTCAGCGCCCGCCCCGCTGCTGGCGGGCGACCATGGTAGTTCGCGTAGAACACCGGCCAAAGCGCGGCGAGCGTGAGCGCCCAGAGGCCGAGGCCGACGAGCGGCCCGAATGCCCACTGTTTCCACACAGGCGCGTTTTCTTTGCCCCATGAGCGTGCGTACCAGATCGCCACCGCGCCGCCGACGAGTAATTGCGCGACGATCGCGGAAAGTTCGGGGATGATCTTCGCGAACTGCCCGAGCGAGCCGAGAATCGTGCCGGAGATATTCCCCGGCACGAGCGGAACGATCCGCTCGGTGATCAGGCCCGGTACCGACGAGATGCCGAAGAGCAGACGATGGGCGAGCATCACCGCTGTCATCCAGAGCGCGGCGACCACACCAATCACGATGGGATGCGCGATCCTTTGCGACTTGATTACGGTTTCCTGCGATTTCATCGTGATTTCCATGTGCATGATCCTCCAATGCAACCCTACTCCGCAAAGGTCAGTCTGAGGGTAAACAATCGTGTCTATCTGAGTGGCTGTTCGTAAACAATCGTGAATACTACCTAGTTTTATTAAGCGAACTACCGGTCATAAGCGAACTACCAGTCATATTTAATCTCTAGTCGTTCGTACATCTCCTCACCTCGTTATGTCGTTACCTCGACTTTCCCCATTTGCATGGAGGAACCAATCACGTTTCCCCTGCCAGACCAGCGGTTCTCGATAGCGCCGAGGCTTTTCGCATATCGGTGTCCGGGGGTCAGACGCGAAAAGTCGGGCCCAGAGCATGCGGTGGACTGCGGAGGCCTGAGAAGCGTTGGAGAGAGGCCGTGCTCGTTCGGCGACTGCCGACACCAGGTTGGTACGCTGCTGATCAAATGGGGAGGTTGGGGTCACGTCACGAAACGGAGAAAATCGTACGCTTCGGTCGTGACGCCGAGCGACGCCATGGCCGAGGCGCGGTGGACTGTCTATCTGAGATGGACCCTAAATAAACATCCCCGTATCCTGCGGCGATCTCCAGCCGTCGCATTCTTGTGCGCTCTCGGCCTCTGCCGATTATCGGATAGAATGGCGCGCAATGGCGATGCGCGCCGTGCCGCGCGCGAGTCCGCTGCGGCGCGGAGGAGGCGAGGAGATGGAGATCGAGGGCCCCCCACATACCGGCCCGCCCGGTGATGCCGAGGGGGTTGCCCGTGTCCCGCTGAACCACGGCAAGGAGGCATTGATCGACGTTGCCGACCTGCCCCGCGTCGCCGCCCATCGTTGGTACGTCGCCTGCGAGGACGGCCGCTGGCGCGCCCAGCGCGGCGAACGCGTCGAGGAAGGAGGGCGGACCCGGGTGCGCATCATCCGCATGGCCAGCTTCATCCTCGGCGCCCCGCCCGGTGTGCATGTCGCCCACGTCAACGGCGACGGGCTGGACAACCGGAGAGCGAACCTGCGGCTCAGCACGCCGCGCGAGGACGGGGCGCGGCGGCGGCTGAACCGGAACAACACGTCGGGCTACCGGGGGGTGAGCTGGCACGCTCCCTTGGGCAAGTGGCGGGCGGGGATCGTCCGGCGGCCGCTGAAGCTGCACATCGGCTACTACGCGACGGCGGAGGAGGCGGCGCGGGCATACGACGACAAGGCGCGGGAGCTGTTCGGGGACGGCGCGTATCAGAATTTCCCCACCGCGCCGCGCGGCGCTCTCCCGTCGCCCGCGCGGAGGAACGCCCCCGGCACCGACGCCGCGACGAATCGGGGCTAACGGTCGGCCGGTTTCCTCTCCTCCTCGCCGACCCCATCGTCGTCCGTCGCGTCCCGCCTCTGCGGCGGGGGTGCGGGAGGCGGGTTGCCTGCTATCTTCTCGACGGTAAGGGGCGCGGTGCCGCCCGCTGGCTTTTCCTGCTTCCTCTCGTCCATCGTCTCCCTACGGTCTCCGTGGTCACGATCGGGGCGGGCACATCGATGCGATAGGACGCCGCGTGCGCACCCTGACAACAAACCGATCTGTTCGGTGCCCCGAAGCAAGCCGCATGTCAGTGATCGTGCGGCCGGACCTGCATGGGCCGTCTCCCGCCGTGAGGTGGCGCGAGCCCGCCCGCCGACCCGAGGGTGTGCCGCTAGCGGCGCCCGCGGTACCAGAAGCCGCCGCCGCCGAGCAGGAGCACAACGACGATAATGATGATCAGCAGCGTCAGAGTATCCATGTGCACCCCTTCGTCCATAGAGAAACAGAGAAACAGAGGAGCGGCACCGACCGGAGCGCCGCCGCTTGGCCCGGCAGTCTTCGACCAGGAGGCGACACCTTTCACAACGCACGAAGCGGGCCAGCCGCGCGGAGGCCGCTACTTCCCGCCGTGCCAAAGGAGGAAGCCGACCGCCATCAACGCCCATGCCAGCGACTGCGCCCGCCAGCGCCCATATTCGCCCGGCGCGAAGCCGAGCAGGAAGTCGACGGCGAAGATGATCGCCGCGATCAGGAAGAGGATCAGGACCAGCGTCAGAGTCATCGCATTCCCCATCCGGGACGTCCGCCCGGTCACGTTCGCGCTAGAGTGCGCTGCCGCGCCGCCCCGTGACCAGTTGCACGACCAGGACGATGACCGCGATCACCAGCACCAGGTGGACGAGCGAGCCGCCCACCCCGCCGATGAAGCCGAGCAGCCAGAGGACAAGCAGCACCGCCACAATCGCCCAGAGCATCGATTCCCCCGATCCGGGTCGCGCGCCGCTGCGGGATCCGCAGCCGGGATGCGCCGATCGCATCCTTCGGAACCGGGCAATGCATCGGGCGTGCCACCGTGGGAGCAAGTGACCGCTTATGCATCTTTTGACCAGAGCCTACGGTATCGGCGGGCGGCACGCTATCTGGGGTCGCTTGACGAAACATCAATCAGAGGACGCTAAGCACCGGACGGCAGCGGGAACCGTGGTGCGCGCTACGACCGAGTGTCCGGCTGGGGTAGACCTCAGGCTGACGGTCACTTGCGCCGCCCGCCCTATGCGCCGCGTCGTCGCGGTCCCGACTCGCCGACCCAAGCGGCGTTATTCGAGTGAGCGGGCTTGCCCGCCGATGGGCTCTCCCGACGGTTTGGTGATGAGCTACCAGATGTTGAGGTCGATCTTCTGCGCGAACGCATGTCGGAGGATAGGTTCACCAAACCGTCGGGAGAGCCCGCCGATGGCAAGCATGTGTCAAACATCATGCGGCGAGGTCTGCCTTGAATAAGCAAGAAGGCCATTCTTCCCAAGTCCCAGTTCTTTACGGCTGCGGATGAGGGTTCCCGACCAAAGATCCTTCGCGGCTAGCGTGCGATCCAAGCGCTGACGCCGCCACCGACGACGCGGAGTACCTCGCCTACATGCGCGAAGCCCGCCTCGTGCAACAGGCGCACGTGGTCCTCCGGGGTGCTCATCTGCTGCTGCATCGGCAGCAATTGGGCGACCGTCGCCGCCATCCGCTCGGCGGGCACTCCCAGCAGTTCCCCGTGCTGCTGCCAGGCGTGCATGAAGTCATCGTGCAGGTGCTCATCCTCTTGCATCATGCGCGCCGCCGTCGCCACGAGTAGCGGGGCGTCCGGTCGCAGCCGCCCGGCGATCCCTCGCAGGAGCGCCAGCTTCTCCGCGTCGGGCAGGAAGTGCAGGACGAAGATGCAGGTCGCCGCGTCGAAGCGGGCTTCCTGCGGCAGGTCCTCCACGGTCCCGCGTACGAGTGCGACGCGGTCGCTCACTCCCAGCTGCGCGGCCTTGGCCTGTGCCACCGCCAGCATGTCGGCAGAGGGGTCGACCCCGGTGAGGTGCCAGCCGGGGTTTGTGGGCAGGAACCGGGCGATCTCCGCCCCGCCGCCCGCGCCGACGGCCAGCAGCCGGAGCTCCGGCTGCTGCAAGGCCCGGAGGAATGCGTGGGTGAGCGTGAAGATGAGGTCGTACCCCGTGTTCACGCCTTGGACCATCCGCTCGTACTCGGTCACCGGTACCGGTGGGCGGGTGTCGAAGTCCACCGGCTCTTGCACGCTTGCCATGGGAGCGACCTCCTCTTATATGCGTCCGTCTCGCAGTGCTCAAAGCGTATCATACTCTGCCGCTTCCCCTCTTTCTTCTCCCGCAGCGCAGAGAGCCCGATCCCGCGTGGCCCCGGTCCCATCACGCGCCTGCGGGTCTCCTCGATGAGCGCCGCGAGCTCGTTCACGATTGGGTTCTTCTCTCGCAGGAGGTCACCCTTGTACGCCAGCACGTCCCGCCAGTCACTCCAATCGACCATCGTTGCCCCCACCGATACAAGCCGTCTGGCCACATGCTAAACTCTAATTGGACACCGAAGGAGGCGGGGATCCTTTCTCACACTCAAAACGAACACCTACCGGAGTTGGTCGCTCGACATCCACTGTCATGGTAGAGTGATCTGCACTGCACAAGGAATGGATTCGCGGCGGAGGAGTCGGATGTTTTGTGCAAAATGTTACCATTCCGTAGCCGAGGATGCGAATTTTTGTCAGCACTGTGGCGCGGCATTCGACCGTAGTAGCCCGCCAGCGGGTTTTTGACAGGTAGTGAGGTGATGGGGCACGCTTCTCCCAATCAAGGAGGAGTGCAGATGAAACGGTATATCGTGGAGTTGACCGAGGAAGAACGCACGCAGGTCCATACCCTCTGCCATG
>JBBSII010000243.1:0-6696 GCA_038232175.1 Thermomicrobiales bacterium | reverse complement strand
TCCACCGCTCGTGATGAGTGTCCGAAGTCTCTTCACTTGTTGGCGCGTAGCATAGCACACGCCCGTACGAGGGGCAACGGATCTGTTCATTTTGGGCAGGGCTTATACATTCTCGGCGATCGGGATGCCGAGGAAGGCGAGGCCTTCCTTCGGGTGGCCGCTGTAGGAGCGCAGCCGCGCGGCAATCGTGCGCCACCCCGCCCGATGCAGCAGACTGATCACCGTATCGCGCAGGATCGCCATGATACCCGGGCCGTTCCCCATGTGGATGAGGCTGCGATCCTCGCCCATTGTCACATCCTTGACATAATGCAGCCCATTCTCGATCTGCCAATGGCCGCGCGTCAGCGTCCCCAACTGGGAGACGTCCGCCACCTGGGAGGGCAAACTGGTGATGCCGTAGCGCACCGCCTGCTTGGTTGCTCCCCCTTCCTGCCAGTAGCGCTCCACCATGAAGACCTGCGCCACCCCCGGCCAATCGAGGTAGTCGTTCAGTTCGGTCGAAGCCGTCACGCGGCGACGCTCGCGACGACCATGCCCGCGCCCCGCAGTCACCGCCTCACGCATGTCCCACATGGGCAGGCTGGCGGCGCGCAGGGCGGCGTCGGCGCGGGCGGCGAAAAGGGTGGCGAGGTCGCGATACAACTGGGGCTGATTCTCCTTGACGATGACGAGATAATCCCCGCCCGCGTCGCGCACTTGCTCACACAGGTTGCGCTGGCAGAGGAGGGCATCGCCGGTCATGACGCGACCGTGCCAGTCGAGGCGCGCGATCAGGCGCGGCGCGACGGTCAACTCCGCCTCCGCCTTCTCCGCGTGACCAGCGATCTCTTCCTGCGCCAGCACCGCCCCCTCACTATGGGTGCAAGCAGTCAGGGCATGGACAGGGCACCCTGTGGTCGTCGCGAAGGCGAGGCGACCGCGCTGCGCCTTGCCGTCGATGGCGACCCCTGCCGCGCCGCGCTCATCGGGATCAGGGCGATCGTGTGTCGCACCATGATCGGTCAACGCGGCCGAAAGCAGGGCGGGATCGAGGCGACGAAAGAGACGGTGGAAGGTCGATGGATGTGGTGTCACCCCCTTCGTGAAGCCCATCGCCCACTTGCTCGCCGCATCCTGCTCCGCCCCCCATGCGGCGATGGCGAGGGGAGAGAGGTGGTTGGCGAGCATCGCGGCAACGGCGAGGGTGAGCATCGCGGCGACGGTAAAGCGCCGCCCTTGCCTGCACCGGGGATCGCTCACCGCAGCGAACACATTCACGAGCGGCGATGCGTCGGTGGTGGTTGCATCGAGTGGCAAACGGTGCGTCGATGGCATGGTGCGCTCCTTTGGTTAGGCTTTTCGCGTCAGAGACGAAATCCTCCCAAAGAGGTGCACCTTCATAATCGCTGCTGCTCACCCCGAGAATGCAAAAGCCCTGACATTGATTGTACGAACAGTTGACAGAAGAATTGGAACGGTGGGAATATCGTTTCGGACGTTGGCACACCCCGCATGGGGTGGTGTACACTGCTCGGTGATCCCGCGACCGATCCCCGACATTACAAGGATGCATGATTGTGGCTCGCTCCGTTCCGTCCTACTCACATCATACCGCCTCCCGCACCCGCCCGATGCCCGTAACGCAGCGGCGCACGCAGCCGCGCAAGCAACGGACGACGGTGCCGCTCTTCCGTCTCTTTGGGGTGGCGCTGCTCGTTGCGCTGGTGTTCGTCGTTGTGGCGGGGCTGACGCTCGGGTTCCTCATCAAGCGGCAGGCAGGGCGGGATGAGGCGCGCCCATCGGACGCAATCGTGGTGCTCGGCGCGGCGCAGTGGGACGGCAGGCCGTCGCCCGTGTTGCAGTCCCGGCTCGATCATGCGTACGATCTCTACGCCGCCGGGTTCGCGCCGAAGATGATCGTGACGGGCGGCGTCGGCATCGGCGATAATTACTCGGAGGGGGAAGTCGCGCGGCGGTATTTGATTGCGAAGGGCGTCCCCGCAGGCGCGGTGCTCACCGAGAACCGGGGCCGCGACTCGTTCGAGTCGATGGCGGGCGCGACTACGCTGATGCAGCGCAACGGCTGGCATAATGCGCTGCTCGTCTCCGACCCGTTCCATATGTACCGCCTCAAGCGGATGGCCAGCGATCTCGGCGTGCAGGCCGTGACCTCGCCGACGCGGACCAGCCCGATCCGCCCCGGCAGCGATGAGGAGCGGCGGTACATGGTGCGCGAGGTCGCCTCCCTCGCGAACTACCTCTTTTTCCGTAAGTAGCCTCAGTCTGCCTCCACGATGCACACGCGGGGCGAGTCGTAGGCTCTGCCTCTGATGTATCGGGGAGGCGGAATGCGCTGCCCCACGATTCGTTTCCGCATTTTCCGTGGATGGATGCCATTTTTGCATCACCAATGTGGTATGTATTCGTTGTATTCGTGCGGGGGCGTGGAAGCGGCTCGGTTTGGCGAGGAGCGAGTGCGTGGGGTTATCGGTGGTGAAACGAGCGCGGCGGGGCGCGGTGTTTGGGCTTGTTGCCCTGCTTCTGCCTTGCCTGTTGTCGGGCATGACGGTGCATGCCGCGCCCGGTTTCGCGTTCGACCCGGTCTTCCTCCCATTCGCCAGGATCATCGGCAATGAGACCATCGGCGCGCCGATCTCACCCGTCATCATGCGCGACGGGATGCGCTACCAGTACACAGAGCGCGCGCGCCTTGAGACACCGATGAGCGGCAGTCCCGTGCAACTCTCCCGCTCCGGTGCGATCCTCTCGTCCGGGCGCGACTTCAGGCAACTCGCCTCGCCGAGCGTCAATGTGGAGACCCGCTACTTCCCGGAGACGAATCACAGCCTCGCGTACGGGTTCCGCGCGTACTGGGAGCAGCACGGTGGTCTGGATGTCTTCGGGCTGCCGATCTCCGAGGAATTTTCGGAACTCAATCCGGTGGATGGCAAAAGATACGACGTGCAATACTTCGAGCGCGCGCGCTTCGAGCGGCACTCGGAATTCGCCGGGACGCCCAACGAGACGCAACTCGGGTTCCTCGGCAAGCAATTGTACCAGTTCGTCGAAGGCGTGCGGCTGCCGGGTGCGACGACCCCCGTCGCGGGGTTGGCGAACCCTGGCAACCCGAACTTCGGCCTCGTCACCGAGTTCACGAACCAGCCGCGCGAGCGCCTCTTGAAGTCCGTCGCCGATCTCGGCGTGCATTGGGTGCGGCAGCCGGTGCAGTGGTTCGCGATGGAATCCACGCCGGGCGTCTACGATTTCTCCGGCATCGACCTGCTCGTCAACGATCTCCATGTGCAGGGCGTCGAGGTGCTGCTCACCATCTCCGGCAGCCCAACGTGGGCAACAGCGGCGGCCGACAACGGCGGGCCGCGCAACCCGGCGGACTTCGCGCGGTTCATGTCCGCCCTCGCCACGCGGTTCGCGGGGCGCGTCGGCGCGTACGAAATTTGGAATGAGCCGAACCTCGCGCTGGAATGGGGGCCGCGCGTCGATCCCGGTGCGTACGTGGAGCTACTCAAGGCCGCTGCCCCGGCGATCCGCGCGGCGGACCCGCATGTGGTGATCGTCGCGGCGGCGCTCGGCCCGACGGGGTACAACGACCCGAAGATCGGCATCGACGATGTGCGCTACCTGGAGCAGTTGGAGGCGTACCAGAACGGCGTCTATCGCTACGTCGCGGATGTACAGGGGTCGCACCCGTACGGCTACCGGAGCGCACCCGAGCTACTGCCGCCAGAGAAGCCCGGTGTCGGCGAGTACACGGCCCACCCCTCGTTCTATTTCCGGCGCATCGAGCAGCAGCGGCTCGCGATGATCCGGGGTGGTGACAGCGACCGCGCGATGTGGATCACCGAGTGGGGCTGGGGCAGCGGCAACTTCCCCGAGTTCTCCGATGTCTCTGAGGAGACGCGGGCGCAGTGGATCGTGCAATCGGTGCAGCAGATTCGCGCTCGCTATCCATGGGTCGGTGCGATGTTCCTCTGGAACCTCAACTGGAGCGTCTTCAGCCCACCTGATGTCTCATGGGGCTACTTCAGCCTGCTCAACCCGGACTACACGCCGCGCCCCGCCTACAACGCGGTGAAGTACCTGCCGAAATAGTGGTTCGCGTCGCGGTTCGCGGGAAAGACCCCGACTGCCGAATCTATCCGTTCAACCAGTCGCTGATCGGTTGTGCCAGTACCATCATGCGGGTTGCACCATCACGTCGGACAACACCGCCATCTTCCAATGCGTGGAAGATCGCTGCGCCGAGCGCGCCGCCGAGGTGCGGGCGGCGTTCGGTCCAGTCCAGGCAGCCGAAGGCGTATTTCCGGCGCGCGCGGTGGGCAACGTCGAGATCGACGCCACGGGCGCGGAGGGCGGTGGCACCCTCCGGCGTCAGTTGGTAGCGCGCTTCTCCCTCGGTCAACCAACCGCGAAGGAGCAATGCATCGAGCAGTTGCACCCCCGCGACCCCGGCGAGGTGGTCGTAGCAGGTGCGCGCCTGACGAATCGGCATCTCCCGCCGCACGATACGGGCCGCCTGCGGGCTGCGCGGTGGGTGCATCGGCGTTTGCATGGTGTCTCCTAACGTGGACAGAATCTGTGTAATGCGCGCCGCATCGACATGATACGTGCGCTGCCGCCCGACCGTCGCGGCGCTAACCAACCCAGCGCGGCGCAGCAGCGCGAGGTGCGACGAGACGCGCGGCTGGGCGAGGTCGAGGTGCGCGGCGAGGTCGTTCACCGTCGCGTCGCCATCGCGGAGGATCATCAGGAGGCGCAACCGGGTTTCATCGGAGAGCGCCTGCGCGGTTTGGGCAACTGTTTGCATCTCATTCATCGCCGTTTTAGTATATGTCCCATGATGCCGGTGTGCAAGCCCAGAGAACAGGAGGAACCAGATGGCGAATAAAAACGAGGCGGCGCGGTTCGCGGTCGTGCTGGAACGGATCGCGCGGGATGTGATGACGCAACTCGACGGCGTGCCCGATGACGTGCTGAATGCGCCCGTGCCGCTGCTGGATGCGAACACGCTCGCGGCCATCGCCACGCACCTCGCGGGTTCGACCGAGTTCTGGGCGGTGCAGATGAGCACGGGCCGCGATGTCGGGCGCAACCGGCAGGCGGAGTTCCACGCGACCGGGACGGGGGCCGACCTGCGTGCCCGGTACGAGCGGCTGATCGCGCTCGTCCACGACGCCCTCGACACCCTGCCCGATGCGAAAATGGGCGAGATTCCCCCGCCACCGCCCGACGAATATCGCAGCACCGGTGGCCTCGGTGAGACGCTGACACTCCGCGACTGCCTGCTGCACGCGGTCGAGCACGGCGCGCTCCATCAGGGGCATATCCAGATCACCCGCCAGTTGCTCATGGACGGGGATAATCGGTAGTTGGCAGGAGCCGGAAAGAGGAGTCACACCGATGTCCATCGGCGCACAACCGCGTATCGCTCTGGCTGCATTGCCGACGCCGCTGATGGAGGCGCGGAACCTCCGCATCGCGCTCGGCGGGCCGGAGCGGTGCCCGCGCATCCTCATCAAGCGGGACGACCAGACCGGGCTTGCGTTCGGCGGGAACAAGGCACGGAAACTCGAATTCCTCGTCGCCGACGCGCGGCAACAGGGCGCGACGGTGCTTGTCACATCCGGGGCGGTGCAATCGAACCACGCGCGCATGACGGCGGCGGCGGCGCGGATCGCGGGCATGAGTGCCACGCTCGTCCTGACGGCGAAGGACGCGGAGTCAGCGGTGCAGGGGAATCTGCTGCTCGACCGACTGCTCGATGCCGCCGTGCATTTCGTCCTGCCCGGTGAGGACGCGGACGCGCGGATCGCCACAGTGATGGCGGACCTCCGGGAGCGAGGCGAGCGGCCG
This sequence comes from Thermomicrobiales bacterium, assembly GCA_038232175.1. Taxonomy (GTDB): domain Bacteria; phylum Chloroflexota; class Chloroflexia; order Thermomicrobiales; family JALYUS01; genus JALYUS01. The sequence goes on along the minus strand of JBBSII010000243.1, from coordinate 843 downwards.
TACCTGATCCCGGTCGGCGGCTCGAACGCGATTGGCGCGCTCGGCTACGTCTCCGGCACGCTCGAACTCGTCGCGCAACTCTTCGCGATGGGCGAAGCGCCGAGCCGCCTTTACTACGCGAGCGGCTCGCGCGGGACGCAGGCGGGGCTTGCCCTCGGCGCACGGCTGTACAGTGCGCCGTACCGATTGCACGGCATCGCCGTCAGCGGCGGCGACCCAGAGAAGACCGAGCGCGCCGTCGCGATCGCGAACGAGGCGGCGGCGATGCTCGGTAGCCCGGTGCGCCTGACGACGGACGAACTGCTGACGGACGAGGGCTATATCGGCGACGGCTACGGCATCCCGACCGCCGCCTGCCTCGAAGCGATCCGCCTGCTTGCGCAGAACGAGGGTATCTTCCTCGACCCGGTCTACAGCGGCAAGGCGATGGCCGACACGATCGACCACATCCGCCGTGGCGACATCGCCCCGACCGAAACCGTCGTCTTCCTCCACACCGGCGGCAGCCCCGCCCTCTTCGCGCAGGTGGACCAACTGGGACTCACATGAGACATGGGCCGACAACGACTGTGCCGAGATGCTGCCGACGCTACCAGTCTTGCATACTGGGCTATTTGTCGACTGAGGGTGGCGCTGATCGTGCAATGAGTTTCTCATAGAGCATAGATTGCCGGGGAATTCCGACGAAAAAGCCCATATTGCCAGGGCTGTTGCAAAGTCTGAGTGCGGTCAGTGAGTGACACAGCACACCTTTCTTCGTATGGTGGCGATGCTGAATCGTGACCATGCAAAGAAAGGTGTGCCATGCAGTCTACCACCTCCTCCCTCACCGTCGCCTTGCCT
>JBBSII010000242.1:0-6701 GCA_038232175.1 Thermomicrobiales bacterium | reverse complement strand
GCGATGCCGGTCAGGAACCGCAGCAGCGTCACCACCGCCAGCGACGACGACGCGCCACAGAGCGCGGTGCCGACGCTGAAGAGCGCCATCGCGACGGAGACGACCTTCACCTTGCCGACGCGGTCCGACAGCGGCCCGTAGACGAGTTGGAACAGGCCGTACGGCAGCATGTACGCCGTGATGAGGATGCCTGCCGTCGAGACGGACGTGTGGAATGCATCGGCAATCGTCGGCAGGAGCGGCGCGATCACGCGCGAGTCGAGGTTAATCATGAAGATCGCCCCGCCCAGCGCGAGGAGCAGCCAGCGTTGCCGCCCCTGCATCGCACCCGTTTCCCGTGTTGTCGTGCTGGATGTCATACGCGCTCGTAGGGTTGTTCGGTCGTCAGCCTGGCGACCGCGCGAAAATGCCGCACGTTGAAGGTACAGAGCGGAACACCCAACCCAACGGCGCATTCCCCAATCAAGGTATCAAGGATATCAAGATGATGACTTAGCCAGCCCTGTGCAAACGTATCGAGCGCGCGATTGCTATCACGCTCTGGTGGCCAGTACACACGATATGACGCGATCCGCTTCTGCAACCGCTGCATTGTTCGTTTATCTTCGCAGCCTTCCATCAGTTCCATTACAACGAAACCGGGAAGAACGAGTTCTTCTTCACCCAATGAGTTCAGCCAGCGAATCGCGGGCAAATACCCGCGCAGAATATCTACCATGATATCGGTATCGAGCAGGTGCACGGACTAGCTCTGGATATGCTTGCGAAGACGTTCTCGGCGTCTCTCGCCTGCTTGCTCTCGCAGTGTGCGCGCGTACTCGACACTATCTCCGATATCCGTGCGATCTTTCCACAGTCCCACTAACCCCGATTCCAGAAGGGCTTTGGCGGTCAATGGTTTCTTCGCTGGTTCTTCATCCACGTTTGTCACTTCAGGAGTCTCTTCTCCGGTCGTTTTATGAGTCACCACGGGGACTCTCCTTGTTCTTGTCACGTCGCCGTATGCTTGCACGTTCTCGAAATGCGCGAATATATTCCACGCTATCGCCGATGTCGGTGCGATCCTTCCACGCGCCAATAAAACCGTTCTCTACCAGCGCACGGTAGAGATTTTGGGCTGTTTTTGGTTTCCCGTTCATCGCCTCCCGGATACGAGATTCACGCGAATCATGATCATAGCTGTTGCGCTCGACAATTTTGCCATCCTGCGTGTGGATCTCCAGTTCGGCCCGCTCGCGCTTCGCTGTCACTATGGCGGCCCGCACGGCCTCCTCCTTCGTGGCGTGCAGCGAGGAGGCGCGGCTCGCCCCCTCGCGCCGGACGGCCCAGTGATGGTCATCTTTGGCGTGCGGCACGACATGAAAAGGTTTCGCTGGCACGCTTGCTTTCCTACGAAGCTCATCAACGATCATTATGCGCAGTGTATCGCGTTCAGAAGCCGAGCGCGACGCCCTCGGCGCGGGGGTCGGAGCCGCCGTAGCAGATGCCGTCCTCCCATGCGATGATCTGCGCCGCGCCGCCCGCGCCCCACTCCGGCAGCGCGTGAACGCTGTGGCCGCGTCGCCGCAACTCCATCAGCGTCGCGTCGGGGAAGCGGCGTTCGATGCGCACCTCGTACGGGTTCGGCAGGTTCGCTGGGTCGGTGCCGGGGAAGCTCGTCCAGCGCGGCGCCTCGACGGCCTCCTGCGGCGACATCCCGTAGTCCAGCATGTTCACGATTGCCTGCATGTTCCACTGTGCCTGCTGATCGCCGCCCGGCGTGCCCCCGACGAACGCCAGCGACCCGTCCGCGCGGGTGGCGGCGTAGCAGTGGAGCGTGTGCATCGTCCGCTTGCCCGGTGCGAGGACATTCGGGTGCCCCGGCTGGAGCGAGAAGCCCCGCCCCGCGCGGTTGTTCAGGATGATGCCCGTCCCGTCCACGAGGCAGCCGGAGCCGAACGCCGCCGAGAGCGAGTGGATTAGCGAGACGGCGTTTCCCTCCTGATCGATCGTGCAGAGATACGTCGTGTCGCCGGCCATCTCGGGCATGAGCGAGAGTGCGGGGTCGTCCACGCGGGCGCGCTCGTTGTCGATCGAGAGGAAATGGCGCGAGCCGTGCGCCGCGCCGATCAATTTGTCCAGCGGGAAATCGACGAATGTGGGGTCGCCCGCGTACCGATTCCGGTCCGCGAAGGCGAGTTTCTTCGCCTCGACCATCAGATGGAGCGCGGCGGCCCCCTGCGGGTCCATCCCCGCGAGGTCGGCGTTGGCGAGGATGTTCAATTCTTGCAGGAGGATCAGCCCCTGCGATGGCGGCGCGGTCGTGTACACGGTGTGGCCCCGGTACGCGGCGCTGATCGCGGGGTAGACCGCCGTCGTGTGCGCGGCGAGGTCGGCCTCCGTAATCAGGCCATCGTTCTTCGCCATCCACACGGCGATTTTCTCCGCGAGTTCACCCTCATAGAACGCCTTCCGCCCTTGTCGCCGCAGGAGGCTGATCGAGTCCGCGAGGTCCTCGTTCCTGAGGATGTGCCCGGTGCGCGGCGCGTCCGTGCCGCCCTTCAGGAGCGCCTTCGCCGCGCCGCCCGGCTGGTTCCTGAGCACGTCCGCGTGGTCGCCGATCATGCCCGCGCCGTGCGGCGTGAGCGCGAAGCCGGTGCGGGCGTACTGCTCGGCGGGGCGCAGCAGGTCGCTCATGCGGATACTCCCCCACCGCTCGAACGCGGTGAAGTACGCATCGACCGCGCCGGGAATGCCAACCGCGAGCGGCCCACGCACGGGCATCTTCGCGATGTGCCCGCGCTCTCGATACAGGTCGAGCGTCGCGGTCTGCGGGGCCGCGCCGCTCCCGTTCACGGCGGTCACATTCTGCGTCTTCGCGTCGTAGTAGAGGAGGAAACAGTCGCCGCCGAGGCCGCACATCGCGGGGAGCACGACGCCGCAGACGCCCGCCGCAGCGAGCGCGGCGTCCATCGCGTTGCCGCCCCGTTCGAGCGCCCAGAGGCCCGCCGCCGTCGCCAGCGGGTGCTCCGTCGCCACCATGCCGCCGCGCCCCATCGCGACATTGCGTCGCTCACCGGGGCCGCGCGCGTGGAACGGGCGGTCACTCGTGCGGGAGGGGGTGTTGCCATTCTTGCTTCGTCTCACGGTGCGCTCCTTCGATGACGCGATTGAACTTCGTACGTCGAACTTCGCACATGGTAGCACGCAACCTTCGCGCCAGAATGATGCGGAATAGCCACGGAGGCTACAGAGGACACGGAGAAGAAACGAAAAGATCGACACGTTTCTCATCCTTGTGTTGTGGTTATCCCTCCCGCGCCGCGCTGCGGACGACCCAGATGATGAACCATTCGGGGTCGGTGAGGGGATCGGGATACTCCATGCGGACGGCGAGCGTCGTCGCGACGCGCCACGCGAGGGCGAAGCGCTCCCGTGGATGGAACGTCGGGGCGCGGCGGAGGAACTCCCGCGCCGCCGCGATCTCGTCGGCCGTCAGGAGGTGGATCGGCGCTTCGTACCCCGCCACCGGCGGTCCCCACGCGGCGGGTTCGCCGAGCGACGCGATTTCCCGGAGCGTCGGCGCGCTGTCCTGCTCCCGCACGACGACGGTGCCGCCGACGATGTCCCCGAGCCGCCGCCCGCGCCCGTCCGCCACCATGCTGATGACACCAACGAGGTAGCCGAACGGCAGGAAATCGACGAGCCGGACGACCGTGCGCGCGAGGACGGACGCCGCGTCGACGGGCGTGCCGTCGTCCCGCAGCACGCGCAGCCGCAGCACACGCTTGCCGACCGTCTGACCGTCCCACAACAACTCCAGCCCCGCGTAGTAGGCGAAGACGAAGCCGAACAGGAAGAGCAGCGTGAACGCACCGAGCACGGAGCCTACCGAACGCCCCTGCGGCCCGCGCGTGGTGACGGCGCTGAGCAGCGCGATGCCGATCAGCACGACAATGATGGTACCGAGCATGATGAGCGCGTCGAGGAGCGCGGCGAGCATCCGCGTCCCGACGCCCGCGAGCGGTAACGTGATCGTCACCTGCTCCGGCGTCGTGATCCGCACCGCGTCGGGCGTGTCGGCGGTCGTGACGGGGGGCGGGAGGAGGGAGGGACCTAACCCCCCGTGCTGCCCAGAGGGCACCCGCTTCCCCATGGGGGAAGGGGGAGGGTATGGCTCAAACGCCATTATTCTGCGCGGGGTGGGTGGCGAGGAAGCGGCGGTCGGCGGCGGTGAGGGGGAGGCGGGCGAGCAGATCGGGGCGGCGGGCGCGGGTGCGAAGGAGCGCCTGCTCGCGCCGCCAGCGGGTGATGTGGGCGTGGTTGCCGCTCGTCAGCACCTCCGGCACCGCGAGGCCGCGAAAGTCCGGCGGGCGGGTGAAGTGCGGGTATTCGAGCAGGCCGTCCGCGAACGACTCCTCTGCCAGCGATTCCGGCTCGATCACGCCGGGGAGGAGCCGCACCACCGCGTCGGTAATCACCATCGCGGGCAGTTCGCCCCCGGTGAGGATGTAATCGCCGATGCTGACCTCGTCCGTCACCGCGAGGGCGATGGCGCGCTCGTCCACCCCCTCGTAGTGGGCGCAGAGGAGGACCAACCGCTCCACGCCCGCCAGTGCGTGCGCGCGTGCCTGCGTGAATGGCTGCCCGGCGGCGGACATCAGCAGCACCGGCACGCGCGGCTCCCGCGTTGCGTCGTCCCCCAACACCGCCTCGATCGCCGCGACGACGGGCGGGGCCTTCATCACCATCCCCGCGCCGCCGCCGTATGGGTAGTCGTCGATCGAGCGGTGGCGGTCGGTCGTCCAGTCGCGCAGGTCATGCACGCGGAGATCGACGAGGCCACGCTCCGCCGCCCGGCCGATGATGCTCGCGCCGAGCGGCCCGCCGCCCGTGAACATGCCGGGGAAGATCGTGAGGATGTCGATCCGCATCGGTGGCGTTACGCCGTCACGGTGGCTTCGGTCAGCGCCGTGTGGACGCGCGCCATCGCCTCCTCCTGCGTCGGGAAGCCTTCCTCGAAGGTGGAGTAAATCGTGCGCTTGTCCAGCGTGATCTCGTACGCGCCGCCCGTGGACGGTGTGATGAGGACACCGGCCAACTGCCCCTCGAAGGTCTTCAGCAACCCCTCCGTCAGTTTGATCGCGAAGCCGATGTAGCCACACTCGTGGCAATACTCGATGCCGATGGTGGGAAGATGCTGCGCCATTGTGTCGCTCCTACCTAACCCCCTAACCCCCTTCCCTCCGAGGGAAGGGGGAACAACTCGTCTACCAAGTGAAACGCGGGCACATTCCCACGTCAAGCGCGTATACGCAACGGCAATGAGCCACGAGTGCCCCTGTCCCCACTCAGTCCTCAGTCCTGTGTTTGGGATAGGCAGCGGCGATGTTTCGCATCAGGTCGCGGCCAATCGTCTCCATCTGCTTGCCGACAGCGAGCGAGGTTGTCTTCTCCAGCAGCATCTTCGGCATCCGCCGCAGCATCGGCGGGATCGTGTCCACCACGGCGAGTGTCGCCTTTCCGTCGATCCGCGTGCTCGCACCCTCCTCATCGAGCACGAGCGTCGCGGTGAAGTCGCCGAGCGCGCCCTTCGGATCGAGCGGCGGGATGTCCGTCGGGACGGACTGGAGCGTGACGGCGCGGCTGCCATCGCCGACAACGCGCAGTTCGAGTTCGAGGATGAACTGCAACCCACCCGCACCGACGGGCGCGAAGACGAGCCGGTGCGCGCCGTCCGCGTGCGCGACGATCCGCGCGACGCCCGGCACAAGCGGCAACAGTGTCTCCGCGTTCACGAGGAACTGGTAGACCGAGGCGCGCGACCCAGTGAGGGTCAATCGCTCGGCGAACGTCCCGCGCAGCACAAACTGGTCATCACGAACGGCGGTCGGCATCGATGCTCCTATCTGTCTATCTCATCGGTTCGTCAGCGGCGCGACGCCTCACCGCGCGTCGTCTCTTCATCCGACGCCAGTATATCGCTGTCCGACAAATCGGGCGCTTCCGAACCGGGGTGGGGATTGTCGGCGGTGGCGGCCCGTCGCAGCAGCGCGTCCTCCGCGTCGTTCAGATCGCTCGCCTCATTCTCGAAGTACGATTCATCGACGATGCGGTCAACGCCGATCTCCTCAGACCCCTCGGCACCGAGAATGTCCTCATTGTCGGGTGCGGTCGCGGCGTTTCCGGGCGAGATGTACGGCTCCTTCCACTGCGCCTCCTGCGTGCTGTCCTGCGTCGGATGCGTGGACCATTCCACTGGCTCCGGGGATGCATCCTCGGCGGGCATCAGGTATTCCGTCACCGTCCGTGTCGCTTCCAGCGCGTCGTCGGCGGATTCGCCCGTGGCGGGATCCGTTTCGTTGGGGAGCGTCCGGTCATCGGCGTACCGGTCGCCCTCGGGGAGATCGCGTGCGGATGCGTTGTCCATGCGGGTGATCCTTTCGTGCGTCGACCCCCACCACAGCGGTGAGGGCCGACGGTCAAGTTTGATCGGTTTCGTTTGCTGCTGTAAGGAGAGTTACTGCCCGCTTCGCTTCTGACCGGAGCCGAAGTGCCCCGCACGCGCGTGCTCGGCGACCTCGTGAGTGAAGAGTTCCGCGAGCTGCTTCTTCAACTGCATCGCGTCCTGCCAGAACTTGTTGTGCTCCCCACCATCCTGCATGTACTGCTGGAATTTCTCCAACCCCTGCAGCTCGTTGGCCAGCGCGGAGATGAGGTCG
>JBBSII010000241.1:0-6712 GCA_038232175.1 Thermomicrobiales bacterium | reverse complement strand
CCGGCCCGAACCCCGCCGACCACCGCCCCCGGTACCGCACGGTCAGCGCCTGACCGTCCGTCGTGCGCCACGGCCCCGGCCTAAGCCACTGCGCCTGCCACACCTTCGCCAGCGTCAACTCGGGGATCATGGGAATGAACCACAGAGGCACAGAGAACACGGAGAAGAGAAAGAGAAGAAAGAAAAAAGGATTTGTACCCTCATCGTCCTATTCCCTCCCCCCGCTTCTTTATCTCCGCGCGTCCTCTGTGTTCTCTCTGTCTCTGTGGTTCGTCTGTTTTCTACCGCCGGTACGGGGGAATCGCGGGGAAGGAGTCAGTGGTGCGGGGGATGGTGGCGAAGGCCTCGGTGCGACGGATGCCGGGGCCGAGCGCGCCGGAGCGGCGCATCGGGCGGCGCGGCTCGCGGAGGATGCCACCGGCGAGCACGGTGATCAAGCCAAGCACGAGCGCGGTAATGAACAGGGCGCGCGGGCCGTTGCGGTCGATGATGATGCCGCCCGCGATCAGCGCGATGCTGCACACCGCGAGCACGCCGTTCGTGAATCCAACACCGTCGGCGTAGGCGTTCGGCGGGAGGATGTCGAGCAGGAAGCCGCCATGCGCCACCGCATTCGCGCCCATCGCCGCGCCGATGCAGACAAAGGCGGCGATGAAGATGCGCGCGCGGGAGAGGTCGCTCGTGAAGTGACCGGCAATCGGGTCCGTCTCGAACAGCACCGGCAGGCCAATCGCGATCACCGCCGCGAGCGCGCGGCAGAGCGCGCCGAGTTGCAGCAGCAGCCGCGTGCCGGTGATCCGCGCCAGCGACCGCCAGAGGTAGATCGTCACGGCGCGTGTCGCGATCACGGCGATGGTGTAGATGCCGATCATCTCCCCGGAGACGTTGAACGAGCGAAGCGCGTAGACGACGTAGAACGGTTCCGCGAGCGTCGCGACGAGGGCGATGATGCGGAAGATCAGGTAGCGCCGGTACGCGGGGAGGCGCAGCAGTTCCGGCGCGGCGCGAAGACCGGCGAGCGGCGGGCGTGGCACCGTCGGCACGCGGCCACTCCGTTCGGTGAGTGCGATCGTCAGGAGCGTGACGCCGATCAGGGCGAGGAAGGCGACGAAGAAGAGGTAAAGGTACTCACGCGGGAAGACTGGGCCATGAACGAGGATGCGGCGTACGAGGAGCGCAGCGAGGATCGACGCGCCCGCGCCCACGAGCGCCTGCCAGCGCACGAGCCGCCCCCGCAGGCCATTCGTCGTGACACGCCCCGGCAACCGCTGGCCCACGAGCGTCGCAAACCCGCTGGCGCACCCGACCACCGCGTAGAGGACGAAGAAGGTCACAAGCAGGCGACGGGCCGAACCATTCGCCCGGTCCGCTGCGATGAACGCGAGCAGCCCCATCGCGAGGGCGCGCACGGCGGCGCTGATCGTCGCGAGGGCGACGGTTTGCATCCGGTTCGCGATGGCGCTCCCCGCGACGGCGCCCGGCAGCCCCCACGCGAGGGCGGCGACGATCGGCACGAGCGCAACCAGTTTGTTGGAATCGCTCACGCGCGCGACGAACGCCGCGATCACGATGGCGGGCAGGAGCAATGCATCGGCGAAGCCGTTGAGCGCCGCGATCATCACCCCGATGGGAAGATTGCGGCGGAGTTCGGCGGCGCGCAGTTCGGGCCGTGGCCGGAACCACGCCTGAATGCCCTCCGCGAAGTCGCCCAGCGGGTCGCGCGCAGAGGCGATGTCGGCCAGTGGTGGATTGGAGGTGCCGTCGGGGTAGATGCGCGCCCGCTCCTGTACCGGTGCGGGGGAGATGGGCACGACGCCGTGACCGTTTTCCGCGACAGCGGGCGGCGCGTCCTGCAGTGGCGCCACCCCGTCATGCGGTGTAGCAGCCCACTCCGCGCTGGACACGGAATGCCAGGTGTTGGGCGTCGGCAATCCTTCTTGCAGGGATGGCGCACTGCCGGACGGGGGAGGCCCGCCACTCTGTCCCGGTGTCCCGGTCTCTGCGGGGCCGTCGTTCATGCGTTGCTTATGCTCCCGTATCCGCCGCGTACTGCGGGGAAAGTTCCTGCGCTGGCTGACCGCAGTATACGTGTCATGTCAGTCCCGCGCAATTCAACTTCCCTACGGGTACAGGGCGTATGCGTTCTCGCCATGCCGGGGATTTTCCTAACCCCCCCACCGCCCGGAGGGCACCCGCCTTCCCTCGGAGGGAAGGGACCGGGGGGTTAAGGATTCCCTGAAGGCGAGAACGCATAAACCCTGGGGGGCTCCGTAACGCCGCCACGGATACAGTATTGTCGCACGCGGCGGCAACGGGGGCACACCCGGCGTGTGGAGGCTCCGGCGTGCGGTAGATGGTGGAGCCGCCAGCGGTGTCGGCATTGCGGCGGATCGGCGGACAACGGTGTTGAGAAGCCCCGATAGATTGGTCTTCTACGCTGGTATACTCACCTCTAGCACCGGAGGCGGTTCAAGCACCGCCCCTACGCCCGTCTACTGACTACTGACTACTGACCACTGGAGACCGCATTGGATATCGCACCGACGCCGCTCCCGAAGGCGGATATTCTCATCGTTGGGTTGGGGCCGGGGGACCGGGGGAGCATCACGCAGGATGCGTTCAAGGCGCTCCACGGCGGCAAGGTCTTCCTCCGCACGCGCATCCACCCGACGGTGCAGCAACTCCTCAACCAGAACTGGAACTCGTTCGACTACCTCTACGAGCAGTCTGAGTCGTTCATGGAATTGTACCAGGCGATCACCTGGGCGGTCATCAACGCGGCGAAGGAGGCGAAATCGAAGGGGCATCACGTCATCTACGCCGTGCCCGGCAACCCGTACATCGGGGAAGCGACGACGCGGCTCATTCAGCACACGGCGGAGCAGCAGTCGCTCTCCGTGCGCGTCATCCCCGGCATGTCCTTCCTCGACGCCGCCGCCGCGCTCATCCCCGGCGACATCGTCGCGGAGAACTGCCAGGTGGTGGACGGGCTGGACCTCAATGTCCGCGTCCACGACGACCCGTTCGCGGGCGGCGCCCTGCCAATTTCGCCGCTCCGGCCCGCGCTCATCACGCAGGTCTACGACCGGCGCATCGCCTCCGGTGTCAAACTTGCCCTGATGCGCCTCTACCCGGACGATCACATGATTACGGTCTTGCAGGCGGCGGGCAACGTGGCGATGGAGCAGGTCGCGCAGGTACCGCTCGCGGAACTCGACCATGGCCGCGTCATCATGCCGGATCACCTGACGACGCTCTACGTGCCGAAGGTCGAGGGGCTGGAGCGCTCCCGCACCGCCGAGGCGTTGCAGCGGATCATCGCCCGCCTCCGCGCGCCGGAGGGGTGCCCGTGGGACCGTGAGCAGACACATGCCTCCATCCGCCCGAACATGATCGAGGAGGCGTACGAGGCGGTGGACGCCATCGACGCGGACGATCCCGACGCCCTGCGTGAGGAGTTGGGCGATCTGCTCCTGCAAGTCGCGCTCCACTCGCAGATCGCGGAGGAGGCGGACGAATTCACGCTGGAGGATGTCTACGAGACGGTGAACGCCAAACTCGTGCGCCGCCACCCGCACGTCTTCGGCGACGAAAAGAAGGCGGCGGACGCCACCGAAGTCCTCGGCATCTGGCAGGACGCGAAGCGCAAGGAGCAGGGCACGGGCGACGCCCCAAAGTCGCTGCTCGGCGGCCTGCCACGTTCGATGCCGGGGCTGGCGTACTCGCAAGCGATGCAGGAGCGCGCCGCCCGCGTCGGCTTCGAGTGGCCGAACCGCGAGGGCGTGCTGGAGAAGTTGCGCGAGGAACTGGACGAACTCGCCGCCGCGAAGTCCCCGGACGATCAGATCGAGGAACTCGGCGACCTCCTCTTCGTCCTCGTCGATTGGGCGCGCTGGCACGGTGTCGAGGCGGAGGACGCGATGCGCGCCGCCAACGCCAAGTTCGTCCGCCGCTTCGGCGTAATCGAGCGCAACGTCGCCGCCTCCGGTCGCGACTGGCACGCCTTCACGCTCGATGAACTGGAAGCCTTCTGGCAGCAGGCGAAAGCGAAAGAGAAGCAAGTAACGAGTAACGAGTAACGAGTAACGAGGAGTCGGAGATGCCTGCACGATGCGAGGAACAAGAATCGAGAGGGGCGCTTTCTTCGCGCCCCATCTCCCTCGTTACTCGTTACTCGTTACTCATTACTTCCCAGTGACCCCCAACCCCGCGCCCCGGCCCTTCGCGACGGTCGGCTGCTTCGTGCTCTTCGTCTTCACGCTGCTGAGCGTGGTCGTGCTCGGCGCGTCGCTGAATGATGTCGCGATCATCATCATTCTGGCGGTCGTCTTCGTCGCCCTCATCCTCGCGCTCATCCGCCTCCTCGCCCAGCCCCGTAACGGGAGTAGCGAGTAACGAGTAACGAGTAACGAGAAGACACCAAACCCCTCGTTACTCATTACTCGCTACTCGTTACTTCCGAAGACAATCTCCTGCGCGCCATCCCAGAGAACGCGCCGACCAAGTTCCGTGAGTTGGTCGTTGCCCTCGATGATCGTCAGGAAGTGGTTGCCGGCGAGTTGGCCCATCTTGCTGGCGAACATCGTCGCGCCGTACGGGAAGAGGATTTCCGTCTCGCTGTACCCGCCGGGGTAGAGGAGGATGTCGCCGGGCGCGGGGTGGCTCGTGTGGTTCTCGAAGCCAACCCCGGCGTCGAAGTTGCCGAGCGGGATCCACGCCGATTCCCCGCTCCACCGCGCCTGAATGATCTTGTTGCGGAACGGCAGGAATTTCCCGAACGCCGCGCATGTCTTCGGCGCCGCCTCGTCCTCCATCCGCGCGACAAACACCAGTGACCCAACCGTGATCCGTAGCGTATCCATCTCCCCTCCTTAACGTGAATGCGATTGAACCACAGAGGCACAGAGAGCACAGAGGGCAGAAGAGAAGAAGTCCCCCTTTGTTTCTCTCTTGCGTTTTCTCTGTGTCCTCTGTGCCTCTGTGGTTCATGTCTCTTCCCTATCCCGCAACGCGGCGAGGACGCGCTCCGGTGTGAAGGGTTGCTGCGTGAGCCAGACGCCCGTCGCGTCGTGGATGGCGGCGGCGATTGCGGGCAGCAGCGGGACGAGCGGCATCTCCGCGACGCCGCGCGCGCCGAATGGGCCGTTCGCGTCCGCGAGTTCCATGATGATGGGGACGATCTCCGGCGGCATGTCGAGCACGGTCGGCAGGAGGTACGTGCTCAGGTAGGGCGTGAGGATTTTCCCGTCGCGCACTTGCAGGTTCTCAAGGAGTGCGTAGCCGACGGCCTGCGCGAGACACCCCTCGATCTGCCCCTCCACCTGCTGCCGGTTGATCGCCTTGCCGACATCGTGGACGCTGATGATGCGGAGCACGCGCACCTGCCCGGTCAGCGTGTTCACCTCGACCGCCACCGCCTGCGCCGCGTAGCCGTAGGCGTAGTTCGGCGACCCCGCGCCGGTGACGGGGTGGAGCGCGGTCGTCGCGGGCGGGCGATATTGCACCGTCACCTCGACGCGCTCGGTGTCCGTCTCTCCCCACCTGGCGCGGGCATCGGCGGAGGCGTCGCGCACCGCCCGGCCCGCCATGATCGTCAGGCGCGAGGCGGAGGCGCTGCCTGCGTTCGGCGCGGCGCTGCTGTCGTCCGTCACCATCTCGATCCGGTCGGGCGACAGCCCGAGCGTCTCTGCCGCGATCTGCCGCAGCGCGAGGTGCACGCCCTGCCCAACATCCGCCGCGCCAATCCGCACCCGCGCCCGCTCGTACTCCCCCTTGCCGAAGAGTTCCACCGTCGCCGTCGATTGCTCTGGGTAGCCGAATGAGTAGCCGAGGTTCTTGATGCCGCACGCGATGCCCACCCCGTAACGAAGAGAAGGACTGAGGACTAAGGACGTAGGACTGAATGGGGAGGATGCATTACTTAGTCCTGAGTCCTGAGTCCTGAGTCCTACCTCTGCGACACAGCGTTCGAGCACGGGGAGGGCGCTGACGCCGGGCGGGAGGGGGTGTTGCGTCGGCTCGATGCTCCCTTCGCGGTAGATGTTGCGGCGGCGTAGTTCGACGGGGTCCATGCCAAGGGCGTGCGCGAGGCGGGTCACCATCACCTCGCTCGCGAACTGCGCTTGCGGCGCGCCGAAGCCCCGGAACGCGCCGGAGGGGACGTTGTTCGTGTAGACAGCGTACCCATCGACGGCGATGTGCGGTATTTCATAGCAACCGCTGGCGAAGAGGGCGGCGACTTTGATTACCTCCGCGCTCGTCGAGGCGTACGCGCCGCCATCGGCGATCACCTCGGCCTCGACCGCCACGATGCGACCATCCCGCATCGCGCCCCAGCGGCAGCGCACGGCGATCGGATGCCGCTTGTGGTGCCCGATGATCGACTCCTCGCGGCTCCAGACGATCGCGACGGCTCGCCGGAGTTTCCACGCGGCGAGCGCGAGCAGATGCTGAATCGACAGGTCCTCGCGCCCGCCGAACGCGCCGCCAATCGCCGCGTACCGCACGACGACCCGCTCCTCCGGCAATTTGAGCATCCGCGCGATCTGGCGGCGGTCCTCGTGCAGCCACTGCCCCGCCGTCTCGATCACGACGCGCTCGTCGTCAAGGTACGCGATGCCCGCCTCCGGTTGCAGGAAGGCGTGCTCCTGCCACGATGTGGAGAACGCGCCATCGAGCACAACGTCGGCTTCCGCGAGCGCGCGGGTCGCGT
>JBBSII010000240.1:0-6827 GCA_038232175.1 Thermomicrobiales bacterium | reverse complement strand
CTGGTGACGGCGCTGTGCGTGGAGCAGTCGGAGGAGTGGATCAGCGGGAGACGCTACCTGGAGATGCGCGATCTCGGTGCTGGCACACCGGCACGCTGGATGGAATGCGGAGAATTAGGCACCAAAGCGACGCGTCCCGGGAGGGCCGATCGCTTCGTGGGGATGAAGACAGCCGGTCCTTGATGGATCCGACATCGCACCCGTGCTATATTGCGGCAAATCCACCCCCGGCCGTGGCACCGACCGTTAATCATTCAGCTGGCAGCGCGCGCAGGGCGGCGAGGAGAGGAGCGACGCGATGGACGTGAAGCGGGCTGGCAACTGGGCGGAGCACTTCGCCTCGTTCCAGGATCCCTCGGTGATTCAGTCCTACCAGTACCGCCCGCCCTTCCCGCCGGAGGTCTTCACCGTCCTCTCCGGCCTGATCACGGAGACGCCGCGCCGCGCCCTCGATCTCGGCTGCGGCACGGGGTTCGTCGCGCGGGAACTGCTGCCGTACGTGGACGAGATCGATGCGGTGGATGTCTCCGCAGGGATGATCGAGGAAGGGAAGCGGCTGCCGGGCGGCGACAATCCCCGCCTGTGCTGGATTCTGGGCCGCGCGGAGGATGCGCCGCTCGACCCGCCATACGCGCTCATCACTGCGGGCGACAGCATGCACTGGATGGACTGGCCCGTCCTCCTGCCGCGGCTGCGGGGGATGCTGACGCCCGGCGGCTACCTCACGGTCTTCGGGTGGGGGCAGGAACCACCGCCGTGGCAGGCGGAACTCGTTCCCATCATCCAGCGGTATTCGACGATCCGCGACTTCCTGTCGTACAACCTCATTGAAGAACTCGTGCGCCGCGGCCTCTTTACCCTCCACGGCACGCACACGACCGCACCGATCCCCTTCACGCAATCCGTCGAGGAATACGTCGCCTCCTTCCACGGGCGCAGCAGTTTCTCCCGCGAGCGCATGGCGCCCACCGATGCCGATGCATTCGACGCCGCCGTGCGCGAACTTGTGATGGCATACAATCCCGCAACGGTCACGCTCTCCCTCATCACGACGATCGCCTGGGGCAAGCCGGGTTTAGGTCGGCACGGAGAGGGGCAAGGGGTGGAAGGATGCGCGACACGAGGCCGGACGACATAGACATAGAAGAGGAGAGGTAGGGACACTCGCGCTGATCGCACCAAGGGAGGAGGCGGACACACGACGTTCGGTGTGGAGGATTTTACAGAACCTCCCGGACACAACCTAACCGTCGGTTTCCGGTGCGCATCCGAAGGGATGCTGACAATGCTCGAGGAGGTTTCCTGATCATACATTAAGTATGTCCATCCTGTAGAAATTACAACACAAGGCAGCAACACGTCTGTATCTAGACCAAGAAATAGATGAGCATTACGAGGATTACAATGCGAACGTCCGCGTCTTTGCCAGATAATCGCTCTGCGGCCCTGGCGTTGCCGGGGCCGTGCCGATGCGCTATTGTTTGCTCGGCGCTCGCCGACGCAACTCCGCCATGCATCTCGGCCCCGCATCTCATGAATGGACGACGCGCAATAGCCCGGACACTCCTTCTCCCGCGCCCCATCCTGCCGACGCCGCCGCACAGCGACGCGGCGGAACTCTTGGACGCGACCAACGCGATCCCCGCGCCGACGCTCGCGCACAACCTGCGCGATATCCGGCGTGTGAACCGGTTCGCGGGCGGCACGGCGGTTGTGCTGCGACACCTGCCCGAACTGCTCGCGGACGTTCCACATGGAACGGCGGTGACACTGCTCGACATCGCGACCGGCTCCGGGGATATTCCGCGTGCGCTCGTCCGCTGGGGTCGGCGGCGTGGCTACGACCTGCGCGTGCTGGCGACCGATGTGAGCGATGATGTGCTCGCGGTCACGCGGCGCGAGACGGCGGACGCGCCGCAGATCACCGTCGAGGCGTGCGACGCGCGCGCCCTCCCCTACCGCGACGGCGCGTTCGACATCGCCGTCTGCTCGCTCGCACTCCATCACTTCCCGCGCGCGGAGGCGGTGCGGGTGCTGGCGGAGATGGGGCGTGTGTCGCGGCGCGGCATCATCCTCAACGATCTCGTGCGCACATGGCCGGGATATGTGGGCGCATGGCTGCTCGGCAACGCGACGACGATGAACCGCCTCACCCGCCACGACGCGCCGCTCTCGATCCTTCGCGCCTACACGCCGGACGAGTTGACCGCGATGGCGCGGGAGGCGGGGCTGACGAACATCAGCGTCACCACGCACGCCTTCTGGCGCATGGCCCTCGTGGCATGGCGAACGGCATGGTAGCGACCGAGACGCGCGCGGTTGTGGTCGTCGGCGCGGGTCCGGCGGGCGCGGCGACGGCGATCCTGCTCACGCGAGCGGGGCACGACGTGCTCCTGCTCGACCGCGCGACCTTCCCGCGCGATAAGCCGTGCGGCGAGTACAGCAGCCCGCAGACCATCGAAATCCTCCGGCGGCTCGGCATCGCGGCGGCGGTGGAGCAGTTGCCGCCGCACCATCTCCACGGGATGCACGTCTACGCCCCGAACGGCACGCATTACACCGTCGATTACCACGCCGTGACGGGCGAGCACTATGCCCTCTCCATCCCCCGCCTCTCGCTCGACAACGTCATCGTCGAAGGCGCGAAACGGCAGGGCGTCGCGGTGCGCGAGGGCGTGCGCGTCAAGGCCGTCGGCCCGTACGCGGGCGGCGGGCGGACGCTCACCGTGCAGACGAGAGCGGGCGAGATGCAAATTCGGGCGAACCTCGTGATCGGCGCGGACGGGCACCACTCGGTCGTAGCAAAGGGCGCGGGTCTGGCGGCGGCGCGCTGGCAGCACCGCTGGCCCCGCCGCGTCGGTGTGATGGCGCACTACGAGAATGTGACGACGATGGACCGGTACGGCGCGATGGTCGTCGGGCCGCGCGGCTTCCACGGGTACAGCGGCATCGCGCCGCTCGGTGGCGGCTTGGCAAATGTCGCCTTCGTCGTCGATATGCGGGTGATGAAGCGGCGCGGCACGAGCATGGAGCAGTTCTTCGCGCAGTCCATTGCGGCGTTGCCCCCCGTGCGCGACGCCCTCATCGGGGCGCGGCGCGTGGGGAAAATTCACGGCGTCGGGCCGCTGGCGCAGGGGGCGCGGCGGGCTGTCGCGGACGGCGTGCTGCTCGTCGGGGACGCGGCGATCTACCTCGACCCGTTCACCGGCGAGGGGGTCTACAAGGCGCTCCGAGGGGCGGAACTTGCGTTCGATGTGGCCGACCAGGCGTTGCAGGCCGGGCGGACGGACGCAACCATGCTCCGACCGTACCTCGCGGCGCGCCGACAGGCATTCGCGGAGAAGACGCTGGCGAATTACCTCGTGCAGTTGTTCGTCCACACCCCCCCGCTGATGAACTACGTCACGCCCCGCCTCGGCTCCCGCCCCGCGCTGGCACGGCGCTTGGTACTCGTCCTGGGTGATCTCGGCACGAAACGGGAGCAACGCGGGCTGTTCTCGCCCGTATATCTATGGAACCTCTTGCGGCCTTAGGACGCAGGGCTGAGGATGAAGGACTGAGGATGAAGGACTATGTGGGATCATGACCGCGTGACCGAAGGGAAGACGGATTGCATACAGAAATCAGCGTGGTCATGCGGGGCAACCGAGAGCGGATTTTCGCGCTTGGGGCGGCGATTGAGGAGTGGCCGCGTATCCTACCGCATTACCGCACCGTGACGCTGACCGAGCGCACCGCGCAGCCGGACGGCACGACGCACAAGGTCGCCGTGATGAAGGCATTTCGCCCTCTGCCCATCGGCAAGATTCCCGTTGGCTGGAAAACGATTCTGGACAGCGACCCGCAGACGGAACTGCTCCACTTCGTCCACATCGGCGGCTTCACGAAGGGGATGGATGTCCACTGGCGCCTGACCGAGGAAGGCGGCGCGACCCGCGTCACGATCACGCACGACTTCACCCTCCAGTGGCCGCTGGTCGGCAACTTCGTCGCGCATCGCATTGTCGGGCAGTTCTTCGTGGACGGCATCGCCCGCCGGACGCTCGGATGCATCAAGGCGTTGGTGGAGAATTCGCCTATCCCCCAACCCCCTCCCCCTTCCCGTGTCGGGCGGGAGGCCGGAGGTGTAGGTGAACGCCGTGACTGAGCGAACGCGCGTCCTCATCACGGGCATCGGGGCCGTCACGACGATTGGCACGGGCCGGGCGGGGTTGTGGGAGGGCGTGATGCGTGGGGAGAGCACGGTGCGGTGCATCACGCGCTTCGATGCGTCGCCGTTCCGCTCTCGCATCGCCGGGGAGATCGCGGACTTCGACCCCCTCGCGTACATGGACAAGCGGCGGGAGAACCGACTCGACCGCTTCGCGCAGTTCTCGCTCGCGTCGAGCCTGCTCGCGGCGGAGGACGCGCACCTGACGATCGATGCGCGACTGGGCGAGCGCACGGCGATCTACATCGGCAGCGCGATCGGCGGCATCGGCTTCGCAGAGGTGCAGCACGAGCGATACGTCCGCGACGGCATCCGCGCCGTGAACCCCGCGCTCGCGCTCGCCGTCTTCGGCGGGGCATCGTCATCCAATGTCGCAATCGACCTCGGCATCACCGGCCCGACCGTCTCCAATGCGAACGGCTGTGCGTCCGGCGCAATCGCCATCGGGGAGGCGTGGCGGCTCCTACAGCAGGGGCACGTCGATGTCGTCTTCGCGGGTGGCGCGGAAGCGCCGCTCTACCCACTCACGTTCGGCTCGTTCGCCGTCATCAAGGCGATGTCCACACGCAACGACGACCCGCGCCACGCCTCCCGACCGTTCGACGTGGCGCGTGACGGCTTCGTGATGGCCGAGGGTGCGGCGGTGCTCGTGATGGAGACGGAGGCGCATGCGGTGGCGCGCGGCGCACGGGTCTACGGCGAGGTGCTCGGCTATGCGACGACCAACGACGCGCATCACATGACCGCGCCGCACCCGGAGGGCATCCACACCGCACGGGCGATGCGCGAGGCCTTGGCGACCGCCGATCTCGCGCCGGAACAGATCGACTACGTCAACGCCCACGCGAGCAGCACGCCCCTCAACGACGCGACGGAGACGAAGTCGATCCGCGACGCGCTCGGCGACCACGCCGGGCGCATCCCCGTCTCCGGCACGAAGGGGCTGACGGCGCACTCGCTCGGCGCATCCGGCGCGATCGAGGCGGCGATCTGCGCACTCGCCCTGACGCACCGCTGCATCCCACCGACGACGAACCTCGTGACCCCCGGCCCCGGCTGCGACCTCGATTACGTGCAGGACGGGCCGCGCGAAGGCGATTACCGCTACATGCTCTCCAACTCGTTCGGCTTCGGCGGCATGAACGCGAGCCTCATCTTCGGTCGGTATGACGGGTAGTGGAAACGAAAATGGAAACTGATCGTCGCCCGCTCAAATTCATTAAAGCGCGACCTGGATCAGATCCATGAGCGGCTCCGCGAGGCCGAATCAGTAGATCGGGCAAGAGGAGTATCTCCATGAATACCGAGGAGCGGCCTATTCCTTCCGAGTTAGCGCGTCATGTGCGCGAAACGATGACTGTGGACGAAGCGCGCTATGCATATGATGATACCTACAATGTGTTCGCGGCGCTCGAAGAAGAAGATGCGGATGTGGTCTTCATTCTCGCAAACCGCGCGCGCGAATACGGTGCGACGGATCTCGATTCCTTCATCAAAGGATATGAAGCCAGCCGCGATGCCGCCAAACATTCACGCCCTGCTGACGAGATTCACGCTCCCGAAGCAACAGTGCGGAGCGCGTAACGCTCTTTCAAACGCATTGAGGCGCTTCCCACGGAGGGCGCGTCACTCGACTGTTCATCAAGGAGAGCGACGAGATGAAGAAGTCTCAGTTCGCAGGATTGTGCATGACCGGCCTGCTGGCCGGCAACGAGCTTGGCACGCTCATCGGCTTCCACCCCGCGATCCGCGCGCTGCCGCTGCGCTCCCAGATCGAGTCCGAGCGGGCGTTGACCGGTCGACTCGGCAAGATCATGCCCTTCTACATCGTCGCGTCATTGGTAGCAGCGGGCACCGCAGCGGCCGACCGACGAGGCCGACTTGGATTCGGCCTCGCGTTGCTGTCTGCGGGAGCAATTGCCGGAATGGCACTGATCACCGTGGTCGCCGAGTTGCCGTTGAATAAAAGGACCGTTGGCTACCCGTTGGACGGCGACGCGCAGGAGTGGTCGGCCATTCGCCGACGGTAGGAGCGCTTCCATCAGATGCGCGTCGCGCTAGACATCATCGCGTTCGGCTGCTTGGCCGCTGCGACCATCGAGGAGCAGCCGAGGGCGTAGGAAGGTGTCATCCCTGTATTAGCGGCGAGGCGCTATCACGGAGAACGATTCACCGGCACCGCACCAAGGTAGCAGCGCTGGCTCTCTCTTTCTATCCAAGGAGAAAATCTGAACAGTGCCCCACACCCTCCCTCGTCGATACTGCATTCACAAGGTTTATTTGTCCGCACGGAGCCGACGACGAACGGACACGATCTCAGCATCCGTTAAACCAATGGTGTAGAGGTATCCCCGGATACCCTCATACGCGCTTTCCAAATGACCAAGCGTCGCCTCCATCGTCTCCGCAGTCGAGCCGAAACTGAGGGTGTAGTCCGTGATGATCGTCGCGGCGGGCACCCCGGCGACGCCGAGAAGCAAGGCCGCGATCAGGCCAGTGCGATCCCGCCCCGCGTGGCAGTGGAAGAGCACACCGCCCTCCGGCGCATCCGCAATTGCCCGCATGATGTCGGCGATATGCGCCCCGTTCGTCGCAAGGTATGCGGCATTCACCGCCG